>WAMX01000058.1 GCA_015522095.1 Nanobdellati archaeon
CCTCTTCACTCCCATCTCCCCGAGATCAACCCACAGCCTGTATGCGGGTTTCCTCGCCTCTGGAAATTTCTCGGCCCTCACGATGGTGCCCGCCCTCAGCTCGACCCTTTCAAAGTCTTCCCAGCTTATCACACATCCACCCCGAGAAGCGCCCTCGCCCCCAGGCCCACGAGGAATGAGAGGAATGCCACGCCGGTGCTTATGAGGAACATGGTGAGGAACTCGCGGCGGAAGCTCTTTTCCTGGACAACGGATATGAAGAATGTGAAGCCGCTTATGAGGATGACGACGCTTGCAAGGGTGCCCGCAAGCGCGACGTAAGGATTCCCTGAGATGAAGTATGGTGAGACGAGCATTGTGACCGCGAGGAGGTATGCGGCTCCCGTGTAGAGGGCGGCAGTTCCCGCACTCTCATCTCCTTCCGCCCGGGCTGAGAGGAACTCCGATGCTGCCATTGAGAGGGTCGCGGCAATGCCCGTCACCATTCCCGCAAGCCCGACGAGCTGCGAGTTCCGCAGGGCGAAGGTGAGTCCGGCAAGCGTGCCCGTGATTTCCACGAGCGCGTCATTCACCCCCAGCACCATCGACCCTATGTGGTTCACGCGCTCCTCGTCTATCATGGCAATGAGCTCGCGCTCGTGCCTCTCCTCATCGCGGATTATCCACTCCGTCGAGGGCATTTTCTTCAGCACGCGGAGGTAGCTCTCCTGAGCGGACTTCTCCCCTCCCTCCATCAGCTTGACCGCGAATGTGAGCCCGAATATTCGTGCCATCAGCACATACCAGAAGATTTTCCACCTGCTTGGCCGGACATCCTGCCGGGTGTATTTTTTCCAGGCGAGGTAGTGCTTCTTCTCGTCCTGTGCGATGCGCTTCAGCACCCTGCGATTCTCCGGGAACAGGTCGGCGAGCTTCCCATACACGTGGTATTCTGTGATCTCATTTTTCTGGAAGGAAAGGAGCCGCTCGTCAGCCATTTTAACCACTCACCCCACCGCTTAAAAATTTGCTCCCCGCTGCCGTGAAGCAGTTCATCCGCAGGAGTGCAAGGGTCTGCGCCGCGAGTGATATCAGCACGACGGCGACTGCGTGCTCCATAATGAAGTGCGATGCCCAGAGCGGCAGTGCAAGGGATAGGAAGCCCGCGCCCAGCGCCGCCCCGCACATCGGCACCCCTATCCCACAGGCCTGTAGGCCGGCAAGCCCGGCGGCAGCCGCGACCGTCCAGATGGTGAGCCCCGAATATGTGGCGGCAAGGCGCGCCCTCTCCTTTATGTGGCGGACCGTGCACGCCATTACAAGTGCAAAGCTCAGCACGAATGCCGCCCCGAGGAGGGCATACCACCCGTGGAAGGCGGTGCGGGGAGTGAGCCAGTAGCCCAGCGGGAGGGCCGCGAGAAAGACGAGCCTGCAGTAGCCGCTTCTGAACATCTCCACGATGAACGGACGCGCCATTACACTGACAGTCGCGGCCCTTTAAATTGTTTATATTTTATAAGACGCACTCCGGAAGCTCCACCACGCTGCGAGTGCGAGGGCTGCGGCTATCAGCGACGGCAGCCTCGGGTCCATCGCGTTTGCCGCCCCTGCAATGGCTGCGGGGAGGGTCTGGGCAAAGGAATACAGGGACTGCTGGACCCCCATTATCTCACCCTGCTCGTCCGGGGGTGCGCTGTTGGAGATGACTGTTGCATAGTTCGGGCCGAGGAGCCCCCTTATGAGGGGGAGGAAGGTTGATATGGCGAGCAGGAGAGGGATGCTCGCGACGCTGACAATTGCAACGAGCACGGCGCCTGCGAGGGGGAGCATTGCAGCTATGACCTTCTCGGGTGCGAACCTTCTCGAGACAAAGGGAACGACCACGCCCTGCGATATTATTATCCAGACTCCGATGTACCCGAAGAAATTCCCTATCTGCTGTGTCGTGAAGCCGAACCGCTCGTAAAGGTAAACCTGAAAGAACTGTCCGAACATGCTCCACGCAAATATCAGGAGGAAGTAGGAGAGCAGCACGTGCCTTAGTGTGTCCATGCCTGCCGCCCTTGCAAGGTTTTTGAAGCCAGACAGGATGCCCACGCGCCGCTCTGACCGGTGCCTGTTTGTCTCGGCCATGAAGACCTTCACAATGAGGGCGTTTGCGAGGGACAGTGCTGCTGCAAAGAACACCGGCGCCTGCATTCCAAGTGCCGCGAGGTGGCCCCCTATGAAGGGGCCAATTATGAAACCGAGGCCGAACGCGACCCCTATTATCCCGAAGTTCCGGGTCTTTTCTTCGCCCCTGCTGGTGTCCACGACCACAGAGCGTATTGTCGCGGCATTCCCGCCCGTGAAGCCATCCACCGCCCTCCCGAGGAAGAGAAGCCAGATGTGGTGGAGCTCTATGCCAAGCGCGAATATGATGTAGCCGGCGAATGTGCCAAGGAGCGAGATTTCGAGGACGGGCTTCCTGCCGAACCTGTCGGACAGAGAGCCAAGGAGGGGTGCCGCGAAGAACTGGGCAAGGGGGTATGTTGAGATGAGAAGGCCCATCAGCACGCTTCTTGCGAGCTCCGGGGAGCCGGGCAGCAGCTGCCCGCCGAAGAAAAGCGCGGGGAGGATGGGTATTATCAGCCCTATGCCAAGCGAGTCAAGGAACGCCACCGAGAAAATGATCTCCCTGCTGCCCATGGAGCTATGCGCGCTCACACATTATAACCTTTGCTGGGCTTGCGGTCCATGACCACCGGAAGGCTCTGCCCCTCCTTTATGGAGGATGCCCTTATCAGCACCGCCTTTTCCCTGAGCTCTTTGAGGTTCCCTGCGCCTACGTGGGCGAACCCGCTTTTCATGCCGCCCTTCAGCAGCGCGAGCACTTCGTGCACCCTTCCTGCATATGGCACGAGCCCTTCAACTCCTTCCGGCGCGCGCCCGTATCCCGCCCTGCTTCCGAGTGCGGATGGTGATGCCATGCCGCGGTAGGACTTGTACTTGCGCCCCCCGTAAATGACTTCCTCCCCGGGTGCGGCATCCGTTGCGGCAAGGAGGCTCCCCACCATTACCGAGTCCGCTCCCGCCACCATCGCTTTCACGATGTCGCCCGAGCCCTTTATCCCGCCGTCCGCTATGACAGGGACTTCGAGTCCCTCCTTTTCGAGCCCCTTTCGGGCGAGGTAAACCGCTGATAGCTGGGGCATGCCTGCGCCGGTAACCTGCCTTGTTGTGCACGCGCTTCCCGGCCCGATGCCCACCTTGATGCCATCCGCGCCTGCCTCTGCCAGCGCAACCGCGCCATCTCCGTCCGTGACATTCCCCGCCACGACCTCAATGTCGAACTCCCTTTTCAGGACCTTCACAGTTTTGATCACTGCGCTGGAGTGGCCGTGCGAGGAATCCACCACCAGCGCATTGACCCCCGCCCTGCAGAGAAGCTCAACCCTCTTCCTGTCGTTCGGCAGTATCCCCACTGCCGCCGCGACCTTCAGCCTTCCCTCCTCATCGCGCGTGGCATCCGGAAACCTGAGCCGCTTCTCATAGTCCTTGAGCGTTATCAGGCCCACCAGCTTTTCCCCTTCCACCACGAGCAGCTTCTTCACCCTGTGCGAGTGCATCCTGTCGAGGGCTTCTTCCATTGGCGTCCCGGGGGGAACCGTGACAAGGTCCTTTTCCATTATGTCCCCTGCAGTCCTGCCCCGCCCGCTCAGCTTCGCGAGCCGGAGGCCCCGTCCCGTGATGAGCCCGACCAGCCTCCCCTTCCTCACGACGGGAAAGGTCTGAAAGCCGAGGCGGGTGGCCTTCTCGTAAATCTCGTCCACCGCCATGTCTTCTTCCACGACCACGGGGTCAAACACAATGTTCCCGCTCCTCCTCACGGAGCGGACCATCTCCGCCTGCCTTTCTGCTGTGAGATTGCGGTGGAGCACCCCTATTGCCCCGAAGAGTGCCATCTCCTTCGCCATGCGCTCCTCCGTCACGGTGTCCATAGCCGCCGATACCACGGGCATCTTCAGGCGGATGCTGCGGGAGAACCTTCCGGAGACATCCGGCTCCGTTGGCGCAAGCTCGGAGTACCCGGGCTTCACAAGCACGTCATCAAATGAGATGTATTCCCCTTCTGCCATGGACCTTTCAAGAACTTCCTGCCTGACCATAGTTTATTATGCGCTTATCAGTTTTATGGGTTTCGAATTCAAGTGTATAACGCCTACCAAGATAAAATTACTGTGCCTAAAAACTGAAAAATCGTGCACAGTAACTGTTATAGCCGTATTTGAGTGTTCTATCTGTGAACAAATATGTGAAACGTGCGGTAAAGGGCTTCATAATGAACGGGCACAGAGTGCTGTTGGTTCGGCGAAGCAGAAGCAACAGATATCCCGGTGTATGGGAAATTCCAGGAGGCCGGCTGGAAGATAATGAAACCCTTGAAGAGGGCTTAAAGCGGGAAATACTTGAAGAGGTGGGAATAGTTGCGGAGGTAAAGTTCCCTGTAAAAGTTCACCATTTTGAGAGATCGGACAACCAGGAAATTCATATGGTGAGCTTTTTGTGCAGTGCAAGTGATCATCAGGTTAAGCTGAGTGAAGAACATGACGATTTTGTCTGGGCAACTTTAGAGGAAGCAAGAAAAAGAATACATGAAAAATACAAAGAAGACATCGATATAATATCTACTTGGTTCAGAAAAAGATTCGGCATTAAAAAATGAACATTTGCTTCCGTTATTTTTAAGGATAAAGAATAGAGCCCCAACTGGGATTCGAACCCAGGACCTCTGCCTTACCAAGGCAGCGCTCTGGCCGGCTGAGCTATTGGGGCCGCTCTAAAGAGAGCCCGCGATAATTTTTAAGGGTTACTTATCTGTTGTCCCCTTCCCCGTGCAGCTTTCCCCTTTTCTTTCTGTCGAGCAGCTTCTCAAGGTTCCTGCGTGCCACCCTGTCAAGGTCCAGTCCAAGCTCCGTGCACAGCTGGGCCATATACCACAGAACGTCCCCCAGCTCCTTCTCAATCTGCGCCCTCCTTTCCTCGCTTACCATCCCCCTCTCATCGCGGAGCGCCTTCTTGATCTTCTCGAGCACCTCCCCCGTTTCGCCCGCAAGCCCGAGCGCGGGATATATGAAATTTTTTCCAAGGTCCGGGTAGATTGCAGTTTCGCGGGACTTCCGCTGATACTCTGAGAACTCCATACCCATTCCCCGCGGAGAGTTTTAAAACAGCTTCCCCCGAAAGACTTATTATTCAGGAGTTGCTAAACATAACATGCGCATCAGGGGAATCTCCCGCTCCTTTGCAAGGGAAGTTATGTCCAGCATGGAACTGTACGCACAGCTCTTTGAACTCCACTCACTGAAGCCCCGGAGGATATCCGGCGACATGTACGCGGCTGAGAATGGCAGGTACACCTTCCTGCTCACGCACTCTGGGGATGACTTCATCGTTGTTGATGCCCTTCCCCTTTCCGGGAATGTGCGGCTTGAGGTCCTGAAGAATGGCTCGATAAAAAAATTAATGGAAATTAAGAGGGGGAGTTTCCTGCCGTTTGATGAGCTGCTCGGCGGTGCGGCGGAATTCACGCCTTGACCCGCGGGACCCTCATCCGGAGCATTATGTACCACTCTGCCATTTCCCTCTGCTCCTTCCCTCCATATTTCCTGTCCAGCTCCTCAACCCAGTCAACCACATCTTTCCAGTCCACCTGCATAAAACATTACTGCCCTCCTCGGGGGATATGCGTAGTGGGGAGCTTGCCGGCTTGCCAGTGAAAAAGCAATAATACTCGCACGGCGCTGGTTGTTGTGAGGCTGAGGGAGCGCGTGAAGGCAGCGGGAGGGCAGCTCAGGCGCCACTGGCGGAGCCTGCTGCTCATACTTATTGTGTTCCTTGTTTACACGGCCATCTCGTCCAGCGACCGCTACCGCCCGAAGAAGCTCGGCGAGAGCTGCACCTTTGACTACGAGTGCAGGAGCCGGCGGTGCGACGGGGGGAAATGCGTGGAGCTCGAGCAGGTGTGCGGCGACCAGATTTGCGAGGGGAGCGAAACGTGCAGCACCTGCTGGATTGACTGCCAGCCGTGCAAGAAGGAGAATGGCGAGCCCTGCAGCGACTACCGCGAGTGCAGGAGCAGCCACTGCGTGAGGGGCGTTTGCCGCCCCACGGATCCCTGGTGCGGGGACGGGTACTGCGACCGCCCGGAGGATTGCTTCAACTGCGAGAAGGACTGCGGGGTCTGCATGTGGATATGAGCCAAAACTATTAAAACCGGGTTCTGAGATTATCTAGTTGCAGGCCGGTCGGGCTGGTAGTCTAGCGGTATGACGTCGGCTTTGCAAGCCGAAAGTCGGGGGTTCGAATCCCCCCCAGTCCACTCGACCAA
>WAMX01000059.1 GCA_015522095.1 Nanobdellati archaeon
CAAGGGGCACGAGCCCGTATGCGAGGCTAAATGCGAGAAAGGCGGCTAACAAACTCGTCCCAGCTCTTCGCATCTATCCATCCCCCACTTGCCTGCGGGTGTCCCCCGCCCGTCCCTATTCCCTCGGTCAGCTCCTTCACGAGCCTGTCAAGCCCATCGCCGTTGCGGAAGCTGAGCCTTATGCGATCGCCCTCGTCCTGCGCCACCACCACCATTCTGCCCGGGTGCAGCTCCTTCATTCGGGCGGCCACGAGGCTCTTTATCCGGTAGGGCGAGCTGAACCGCAGCAGCGCAAACTTCTCACGCACAACCTGCCCCTCGAGCGAGCGCTCCACTTCCCGCTCAATGAGCTTCTTCGCGTCCTGAAGCTCCCTCTCCCGGGCAAACTCCTTCCAGCTCTCCGCTCCCTTCAGCGCCCTGAGCGCCCTGAGCGCGCCCTTTGAGCGCTCCACGGAGATGATGGATTCCACGAGCTGCGCAAGCTCCCCCAGCTTTCCCTTCACGAGCTTTTTCTGGTCCACCTCCGGCACGAGCTCCGGCCACTGCTCGCGCACCGTGTCCCAGAACCGGGGTGGCACGCGCTCCGCGCACCAGTCCGCCACCACCCCGATGGCGGCCACCCATGCCCGCTCCTTCGACCCGAACAGGGCGTAGGTTATGAAGGAAACGGGCCATTCAAATCCCGCCAGGCGGGGGTTGGCATAGAGGAGGGGGAGCCGCTCGGAAACGTGGTGATCTATGGAGAGGTTCCACCCGGAGCCCTCGGCAAGCGACAGGTCAAGGGCCACATTGCCCTCCCCTTCCAGCTTAACCCTGGCCCCCAGCGAGGGGTGGAGGCTGTGCTTTATGCCCAGCCTTTCAAGCTCACGGGAAACGAA
The DNA here is from genome assembly GCA_015522095.1 of Nanobdellati archaeon. GTDB lineage: Archaea > SpSt-1190 > SpSt-1190 > SpSt-1190 > SpSt-1190 > WAMX01. The sequence continues at coordinate 879 of WAMX01000059.1, forward strand.
ATATGCGGAAACGACCCCGTCCGAATCCGCGTGGAAATGCAGTTTTATCACTCTAAAAAGAGGCTGAAAACTATATAAGGTTATACAGATTATCTCCACAATGGCAACATCCAAACCACCCATTGTTTCTGTCAAAAATATCAAAGAGGAGCTGGAGGAAGTCAAGAGGCAGAAGTATGTTGATGCCCAGCTCGTACTCCGCCTTCTCGATTACATCGAGGCGCGGGAAAAACTCACCAAGGAGCTGCTCATCCATATGAATGCCGTGGAGAATCACCTTGTCCGCGTGACGGAGCTTCTCCAGAAAATACCGCAGGTCAACATAGGGCTGCTTGCCGACGCCCTGCAGGCGCAGATACCCAAGCTTGATGAGATTGCATACAACACCCGCAAGATGGTCGATTACCTTGAGCTGGCAGTGGATGTGGGTGAGGAGCCGGCCGAGGAGAAGCCAAAAAAGGCGGAGAAGAAGCCCGAAAAGGAGGAATCGGGCAAAATTGAGGGCCCCGTTGAGCAGCTTGAGCAAATAGAGCAGCAGAATAAAGCTCTTATAGAAGCTCTGAATAAACTTTCTGATAAGCTGAAAACGGGGAGTGAATGAAAGGCGCAACTGCCATAATTGGCGTCATCCTGCTGCTGCTGATTACGATAGCCGCAGGAGGCTCGACCTACCTCTGGCTCAGCCGCACCCAGAGCAAGCTCTTCTCCCAGACCACCACGGGGATAGAGGAAAGCTCCAAGGACGTTTACGGGAAGATCACGATAGTCAGCGCGTGGAACGAGACCACGCGGCTCTGCCTCCTCATCCGCAACGGCTCCGACCAGGCAATCACCTACAAGAAAGCCGACCTGGATGATATGGCCGTGCTCGTGGACAAGATACCCTGCAGCTTCAACAAGACGGCGCTCATTGACCTCAGGCAGAACGAGGTCGTGAGCTTCTGCATTGACAACTCGACTTCCAAGTGCCGCTTCGATGGAACGGAAAGTTCGATATACATAAAAGTCGAGCCGCCTTATGGTAATGGTGACGAATATGCGTTCCAGTACCCGTAGTTTCTCCGGAATGAAGGGCGTTAGTGAGCTTGTAGGCAATGTTCTGATGCTTCTTGTTGTCACGGGGCTCATAGCGGAAGCCTTCCTGTACGGGATGCCTGTCCTGCGGAAGCGCATGGACCAGGCAAGCGTCTCCTACCTTGAGGACGCGCTCTCCAATGTGGCAACCGCCATTGAGGCAACGGCCCAGAATGGCGGCGAGACTTCCGTCAGGCTTGAGAGCCAGAGCCGCTTTGGCAGCCCGCCGGAGATAAGGGTGACCCAGGACTCCAATGGGTACTACATAGAGCTGCGCGGCCAGGCCCAGCTCGCCCATTACGCTCCCTTCGATGTTCCCCTGAACGACTACATAGAGCCCGTGAAGAGCGGGAGCCTTGTGGCGGGCACGCTTGGCGTGAACAAGGGCGCCGTGCTCACGGGACGCTCCCTCCAGCTCGCCGGCGGCGTCCGCAATGTGATGACCATCCGCACCCGCCCCATAAAGGACCCCTCGCGCGATGTGCTCACGCTCATAGAGCTCAAGCCCGCCAAGGGGAAGAGCACGAAGACAGTCCTCCCGACGCAGGTTTACCTCAAGCGCACCGGCGAGCGCCTTGAGTCGCGCACGGAGAGCAACCAGACCCTGACCTACAACATAATCACCGTGTCCGTCGGCTTTGAGTGATACCATGAGAGGGGTCGTGCCTGCCGTGGAGACCGTGCTCCTTGCGGCAGCCATCGTGATTTTTATGGTGTATCTCGTGGACGCGCTGAACGATTTTGTGGACCGCGTTTCAACCGAGCGGGCAAAGGCGGCCATGGAGATTGACGCCCAGAAGGCCATCAACACCATCCTCCTTGCCCGCAGGGAGATTGGCCAGGGGAGCGCGAAGTTCTACATAGACCTTTCGGACATCCCGTATGAGATGAAGGTGAGCGGGGGGAACCTTGTCCTCAAGTCCCGCAATGCGAGGGTGAACGCGACACTTTTTGGTATGGACGCATATGTGACCTTCCAGGGGAAAATCGTGAATGCCAAGGGCCAGAGGCCATACATTTATAGTTCCGGGAATTCCATAACGCTGGGTGTTGAGTGATGCTGCTCGGCAGGGGTGCGGAGGCCGTTGTGAGGCTCGTTGATGGACGCGTCATAAAGGAACGCGTGAAGAAGGGCTACCGCCATCCCCTGCTGGATGAGGAGCTCCGGAGGAGCCGCAACAGGAAGGAAGCCCGGATAATCAGGAAGCTGCGGGGACTGAATGTCCCGCGCCTGCTTGCCGAGGGGGAATTCCACATCGAGCTCGAGCTCATAGAGGGCGAGAAGC
>WAMX01000060.1 GCA_015522095.1 Nanobdellati archaeon
CCCTATGGGAAAGCCGTAGCCCTCGTGACCGTCGGGCATCACGAGTGCCGAGAGGACCCCTGGCAGGGAAGCTACATTGACCGCCTGCTGGAGGGTGCGGTCGGTCCGCATCTTCCCGAGCAGCGGCTCCGAGGCATAGACGCGCACGGGCACCTGCATGGGCGGCTCCTTCTTTATCTCCCACTCGACGGGCGAGAGCTGGCGGAGCTTCATACATGGGGAAGGGGCGGAAGGTTAAAATGTTATTGAAGCCTCCAGCCTCCTGAGTTCCGCGCTCCACCCATCCAGCCCGGGGCTGGTGGGGTAATTCCTGTAGTGGTTCCGGAGCGCCCTTGCAGCAAGGAGGGCACGCCGCAGCTTAGAATGGAAGGGAAGTTTCAGGAGATTCAGCTTTCTCCTGAAGAGGGACATCATTCCCTGAAGCTCGCCGGCGTCCACGCTCCAGACGAGCCTCTTGAGCACATCAGCGGCCGCTGCATCCGCACCCTCCCTCCGGAGGTACTCATTCATTGCCCAGAGCTCCTCATGGGACCACGAGTCGAAGCCGGGGAGCTGCTCTGCCGCAAGGTGGGCGGCGAGGATGCTGGGACCCATACCCTCGCCGGTCAGGGGATTGACGGTGGGCGCGGCATCGCCAAGCACCAGCACGCCCGGGCCAACAAGGCTCAGCGGCGGCCGGGACACGGGGAGGTATGCGCCGCCCTCCTGCACGGCACCCCTCACGGGAAGCCGCGCGACTATCCCCCTGTATAGCTCCTTCAGCCTCGCATAGTCACCGGGCATGACGCCAACACCCACATTCACCATATCCCCGCCGTGGGGAAAATTCCACCAGTATGAACGGGGGGCGAGCGACTGGTCCGTATAAACCTTAAGAGTTTCCGGCTCCTCCACGGAATCAAGCCGGAATATCCCCCGCATGCACAGCGCCACGTGGGGCGGCTTCTCCGCCACCGGCCACTCGGCAGGCAGCTGGGATTTCACGCGTGCCTGGGAGCCGCTCGCATCCACGACAAGCCGCGCCCTGAGCTCCCCCCTGCTGGAGACTATGCCCGCGACCCTCCCGTCCCTGAAAATAACCTTTCGGAAGCCCGTGCCCTCAAGGAAAGTGGCGCCTGCAGCCATTGCCTCCTCCAGAACCCTCCTTCCAAATTCGGTCCGATTGATGAGGTATGTTTTTTCCCGGAACTTCACGCGGAAGCTGTAGTCGGGCGAATAGACGTGCACGTCCTTCGCAACGCCATAGAGCTCGTCTCCCCGGGGCCTTGAGAGGGGAGTCCGCGAAAGCTGCCGTTCAACAAGCCCATTTCCACACGGCTTGCTCCACACCTGCTCCAGCCTCAGGGTGTCAATCACCGCAACGCTGAACCCCTGCTCGGCGGAGAATTTCGCAAAGCTCGAGCCGGCGGGACCCGCACCGACGATGACAATATCGTGCATAAGTTTCTGACAAAAGGATATAAAAATGCAATTCGAAACTTAGGGTGAAGAAGCTTGTGGTGGGATCTGAACGGGAGCTTGCCAGCCGCAGCATAATCCGCGAGCTGGGCGGGGTGGAAAGGGTTATGATGTGCGAGTCGGGAATTTTGGAGCTCAGGGAGCTGGCGGGGTTGAAGGACACGCTGGTCATTGTGGCGAGCCCCCACTCCAGCTCGAAGGGAGTCCCTTCCCTGAGCGTCCATACCACGGGGAATTTCGGTCCTGCCGAGTTCGGGGGAGAGGAGCGCACGCTGAGCACGGCACCCGCCCTCTACATCGGGGAAGCCCTGCGGTTCATGCACAGGGCGGCAGAGGGACTTCCCTATCAGGTGACGCTTGAAGTCACCCACCACGGTCCCACGCCAGACCTGCCAATGGTGTGGGTGGAAATTGGCTCGGACGAGCGCGGCTGGAGGGATGAGCGGGCCGCCAGGGTGGCGGCCAGGACAATTGAGCACCTGCTGGACGTCGAGCCTGAAGGGGAAGCCAGGATAGGTGTGGGCGGGCCTCACTACGCGCCGAACTTCACAAAGCTTACCCTGCAGGGAATGAACTTCGGTCACATATGCCCGAAGTATGCTGTGGAGTGGCTGGATGGGGAGATGCTGGAGCAGATGGTTGAGAGGACCCGGCCGGAGCCGGAGGCCGTCGTCCTGGACTGGAAGGGGATTCCGGGCGGCAGAAGGCAGCGACTGGCAGGGCAACTTGAAGGATTGTTAAGGGTGGAAAGGGTCTAGAGAAGGGCGGCCACGCCAAGCACAAGGAACGCCAGGGAAAGGATGCGGCTCAGCACGGGCGGGAAGCTCAGCTTCCACTGCCCGGACGCGCGGAAATGTGCATGCATCGCAAGCGCAAGGAAGAGGAGCAGGCTGGCACCGCCAAGCCGCCCCACAAGCGCCACCAGGTCGAGCAGCGAGAGCTGCCGCACGAGGAGGTAGAGCAGCGCCACTGGCACCATGAGGAGGGCGTAGATTGTGCGGTGGTGGATGTAGTCCCTGAACGCCGAGATGAAGGAGTTGGAGAGGGAAATGAAGGAGGTGTAGAACGCGGCAAGGGCAATCACGGTGATGAGCAGGGCGTAGAAAGGGGGATAGGCGGTCACAAGCGAAACGGTGCTCAGCTGCGAGAGCGGGGCAACTGCCGCGGTGGTCAGCCCGAACGCGGCATACACCAGGAAGGCGAATGCAAAGGCGGCAAACAGCACCACGATGTTGCTCTTCTCATCGCGGAGAAGGCGGTGGATGTCGTATATAGTGAAGTGCACTGAGAGGGCAAAGGCGGCCACAGCCAGGAAGAGCGGGGACAGGGAGAGGTGGCCGCTCCACGGGATAAGGAGGCTGTCATAGTTCAGGTTCACGGGAATCATGAAGAGCACCGTCGTGACAAGGAAGAGGGAGATGTAGGTTGCAATAACGGAAATGCGGGAGAGCCCGCGGATGGCAAGGAGGAAGGCGAGTGCAAAGAACACCGCGCTCCAGTAATGCGGGTCTCCGCCAAAGAAGGCCGCGAGCTGGTCGCCCGAAGCAACGACATACGCGGTGAGGGCCGAATACACAAACATCCCGAACAGTGCAAGGGTGAGCTCCCTCTGCCCGGAGTGCTGGGCGACGCTCGCCACGACATCGTCACTCGATATTTCAATCAGCTCGAGTATGGCATAGGTCGCAAGGTTCAGCAGGAGCGAAATGAAGGTGAGCAGGACAAGGGACGGGAGGACGCCGAGAAGCTGGAAGAGGTAGGGCAGGACGAGAATCCCGATGCCAAACATTGAAGAAACGGCATAGCCGAGCGCGAGGAGCAGACCCACGGAAAAATAAGTCAGGCAAGTTTATTATTCTTTCTCTTGGCCTCAATCACAAAGAAGAGCTTGGCGGCAGACTCGAATGGGAGCAGGACCACAAGAAGGGGCATCAGCACGGAGGGGAAGGATGCCTTTGCAAGCAGGAAGAAGAGGAAGAACAGGAAGGCGTCAAGCTCCTTGCCCTCGGTCAGGGCCCACGAGCCGCGTATTGGGTGCTGCTCCCCAAGGATGGCAAGCACATCCCAGAAGGATATCCTCACGAGGACATAGGCGCTCGCCACGGTTGCCAGCACGCCCGCCACGGGATGGAGGAGGTAGAGGAAGGATGTCTCAAGGACGAGGAAGCCCAGAATCGCCCAGTACACGAAGGTGTCCACCAGCAGGGTCGCGTATTCCCCCTTTATAAG
>WAMX01000061.1 GCA_015522095.1 Nanobdellati archaeon
ATTGCGGTTATAGCGGCAGGTTACGTGGTAGGGCTTGTTGCCGGTTTTGTCAGGGGTCTTAACACGGGGAAGGACAGGTTCTGGCGGATGCCGGGCTCGAGCTGGAGGGTTCGGCGTTGATTCAGGTGGCGGTTGTCGGCAATGGCGAAGCTGCTGTTGAGGCCGCCCGCAAGGGGTTCGCGGTTCTCGGGGTCGAGCCGGAGCTGGACAGGCAGGTTTCAAGCACCGGGCACTACATCCTTTTTGGCCGCAAGAGGGGAAAGCTGACGGTGGTCTGCGGCGACACGGTCGAGGCCATCTCAAAGATGGTGGATTCCGCGGACATCGTGATTGTTGGCGAGGGCAGTCTGGCGGAGCTCACGAAGAAGGTGTGCACGCTTAAGGGAAAGCCCTTCGTGGAGGGAAGCGGAAAGGACGCCGTCAACCGCGTCAGGGAAAAGCTCGTTAAGTTCAATCTTTTTGGGGTGAAGTAGCGGGTTCCTGCTCGTCCTTCTGGGACTCGCCCGCCTGCTCCGCGGGCTCCTCATTTACCTTCTCTTCCCCGGCATCCTTCACCTCTTCCGCCTCGTTCTTCCCCTGCCCGGCATCCTCAACCTTCGGCATCTCCCTCGGGCGTATGTCGTCGCTGAACTGAGCATCGGGCGGAAGGATGGAAACCTTGACGCCAATTGTCCCTGTCTTGGGAAGGGAAGTTGCATATGCCACCTGAACCTGATCAATCGCCTCCTGGCCGCACTTCCGCAGCTTGCCATCCACGAATATCCAGGTCTTAGCCCGGGCGCTCGGAAGCTTGCCGCTGAGCCTTATCTCAACACCCTTGGCGCCAGCAGCCATCACCCTCTCAAGCATTATGTTGACAATGCGCTTGAAGTAGGTGCCCTTCTCAAGGGCGCGGGCAATCCTCCACGCCACAATATGCGGATCAAGGTACTGCTCCTGCACCTGCTCAACTTCAAGGTTGGGGTTCTCAATGCCAAAGCGGGTTGAGAGTGAGGCAGTCAGCCTCTTGACATTCTCGCCCCCTCCCCCGATGACAAGGCCCGGGCGGAGCGCGTATATCACGACACGCGTCCCGAGGGGCGTCTTCTTCACCTCAGCGTGGCTGAACCCCGCGGAGTCAAGCTCCTTCCTTAGGAATGCCTCAATATCATACGCCTTCTTGGCTTCATTAACGAAGAAATGTTCTGCCTTCATTTTTCACCATCCTCCACGACCACCATTACGCTCGTCCTGCGACCGCGTATCTTTGCCCTTCCGAGGGGCTTGGAACCGGGCGACCTCTTGGGGTAGCTCCTGTAAACTTCTATTTTCACTATACGGAGCTTCTCCGGGTCAGCGCCCTTGTACTCCGCGTTCGCCTCCGCATTGTCAAGGAGCTTCAGGAAGTTCTTTGCAACCTTCACGGGGTAGCGCGAAGGCCTGCCGTAATGGTGGGGAACCTCCTTGTTGTGCCTGCGGAGGACCAGCGGGCGCTTCATCTCGATTATCTCGTTTATGCGCCTGCGCGCCTGCTCGAGGGTCATGCCCCTTATCTCCACGGCAAGCTCCCTCGAGTACTTGGGAGACATATCAACATTCCAGATTCTTGCTACGGCTTCCATTTCACATCACTTCAATGGCACGAACTTGCTGCTCCTCGTTGCGCCCACGCCGGGCGCGCTGTGCTGTATGCGCTTGCGGGTCATGGCAAACTCGCCGAGGTAGTGACCCACCATCTCCTCAGTAACATTAACGACCACGTACTCCTTCCCGTTATGGACCATGAGGGAGGCACCAATCATCTCAGGGATTATGGGCATATCCCGGCAGTGGGTGCGTATGGGCTTGGTGATTCCCTTCTCCCGCGCGGCTTTTATGCGCTCAAGGAGCCTCTTCTGCTGCGGCGTGAAGCCTCGCTTCAATGTCCTGCGCATGCGCGCATCAGCAAGCTCAACGAACTGCCTGAAGTCGAGCTTCTTCAGGGCTTCAGCATTGAGACCGCGAAACTTGAATTCCTTTGCCATCCCTTCACCTCTTCTTTCCTACCCTCCGTGCAGCAATGTAACCGACCTTGCGGCCTGGCGGAGCATTCCGTGATGTGGTCTGGGGCTTGCCAGCGTGGCGGTGCTTCCGACCGCCCCCGAAGGGATGCTCCACCGCATTCATGCTGCTTGCGGACACGCGGGGCCAGTAGCGGTGCTTAGCCTTCGCGATGTGGTGCATCTTGCCCGCCTTGAGTATGGGCTTATCCTTGAGCCCTGAGCCCGCTGCCACGCCGACAATTGCGCGGGCATTTGCGGGCAGGTCAATGAGCTTCCCAGAGGGCATCTTGAGCCTGACACGCTTCTCGGACTTGGACATCACGACCGCAGACGAGCCTGCAGTCCGGACAAACTTGCCCCCATCACCCGGGACGCGCTCAATGCAGAACACCCTCTCGCCCTCCTGCACATCCTTTAGCAGGACAATATTGCCCGGCGCCGGCTTCGCACTTGCGCCCGCCTCAATTATCTGGCCGACCCTGAGCCCGTCGGCTGCGGGCACCAGAAAGTC
>WAMX01000062.1 GCA_015522095.1 Nanobdellati archaeon
GACGGAGGTGTCATTCCCGCCCGTGATTGAGGAAAGCGAGGCGTGCATGGAGCAGGTCGTGCTCGCCCTGAAGAGGGCGGGAGGGTGCTGGTGCTTGTCAGCACGCTCACGCCCGTGAGGGTGGAGGGAAAGGTGGTGGCAGGGGAGAAGGTCGCGTTTGAGGAGCTGAGGGTCATCGAGGTCCGGCCCTCTCCAGAAGCCAGAGCTCGTGCCTCACGGGCTTCCAGTCCCTGAACCAGAACCGCCCGAACACCCTGCGCCCTTCAAAGACGTGCGGCAGCCAGTGGCGGTCATCCTCCCACATCCGGTCATAGGGAACCTCCTGAAAGGGAACCCACATGGGCTTCGCCTCCGCGGTCTCGCGCGGCTCGCCCGTGAAGTCCCCCGAAACAAAGATGTGGCAGAGCGTGAAAAGTGCGCCGTTGTTCACAAACTCCAGCACGCCCGCAAACTCCAGGGACCCCACCCGAACGCCAGTTTCCTCAAGCACCTCCCTCCTCGCGGCATCCTCCGCGCTTTCCCCCTCATCAAGCTTTCCGCCGGGGGCATTGATCTTGCCTGCCCCAAGCCCCCTTTTCTTCTCGATCAACAGGACCTCTCCGTCCCTGAGCAGATAAACCAGGTTGGTCAGGCGCATGCGAACATCCCCGGCGGGAAAATAAAAGCCTGCGCACGCTGTTGGTTCGGATTTAAATATATCCTTTTGTTGGAATTGTGTGAAGTTCAAGCTCAGGCGGGTCGGGGGAAAGAATATTCTCGAGATGGACCTGACGGAGGTGTCATTCCCGCCCGTGATTGAGGAAAGCGAGGCGTGCATGGAGCAGGTCGTGCTCGCCCTGAGGAAGGCAAGGAAGGTTGACCGTGTTGTCCTCATCGGGCGCAGGATAAGGGAGTACGACGAAGCTCAGACGCGGATGCTCATGGAAGTGGCGGAGCTCTCGGGGAAGCTCAGCATACCGCGAAACGAGATAAGGGCGCCCGGGTGCGAGCTCGGCGAGGACTGGGTCAGGTTCGTGGGGGCGCTGGCAAGGACGGTCGTCCGCGACCCGGTGGGGGCGTATGTGGAGCTCCGCCGGGAGCGCAGGTGGCAGGAAATTGAATACGAGCGGGATGAGAGCGAGGCGGACGCGAAATGCAGGCTGAGGTACATAAAGCTCCTGAACAGGCTGCAGGAGGAGTTTGAAAAGCTGCGCATAATCTCGCTCACGCAGCGCTTCCTCGACGGGTACAAGGTGGGGGACAGGACCATTTACCGCAGGGTGTTCCGGCCGGGAGTGCGCCCGAATTTCACATTCACGAAGCTGCACGCCCAGTACCCCCCGGGGGAGGAGGTTGACAGCTACAAGATAGGCGATGCGGAAGTCACCATAATCCGCGTCCCGGGGAAGGTACGGATGTTTTACCACCTCCTGCCGCCGGAGTTCAAGCTCAGCGAGGTTGAATACAACATAATAGAGGAGATAAAGGAAAGGCTGATGGCATACAAGCCAAAAAGCGAGGAGCTCATAGAGCCTGAGGCCACGCGCAACACAATACAGAACATAGCGGAAGACATGCTCAGGGAAAGGGAAAAGGAGGGCCGCATAAGGCTCGACAGGAAGAAGCTGGTGGACATAATTGTGCGGGAAACCGTCGGGTTTGGGGTCCTCGAGCTGCTCCTGCAGGACGACCGCATACAGGACATAGCAATCAATGCCCCCCTGCGCAACCCGATATACGTCTACCACGCGGATGTCGAGGACTGTGAGACCAATATTTACCCCACGGTGGAGGAAACGCAGGCGTGGGCCGCGAGGATGCGCCTGATGAGCGGGCGCCCCCTGGACGAGAGCAATCCCGTGCTCGACACGGAAATAGAGTTTGGGGACATCCGCGCGCGGGTGGCGGCCATCACGCGCTCGCTCAGCCCCTTCGGGCTCAGCTTCTCAATACGCCGGCACAGGGAGAAGCCGTGGACCCTGCCGCTCTTCATAAAGAACCGCATGGTCTCGCCGCTTGCAGCGGGGCTCCTCAGCTTCTTCGTGGACGGGGCGAGGACGATGCTCGTGGCGGGCACAAGGGGCGCGGGCAAGACTTCCCTCCTGCAGAGCCTTATGGTGGAGATAATGAGGAGATACAGGATAATCACGGTGGAGGACACGCTGGAGCTGCCCGTGAGGTTCTTCATGAATATGGGCTACAATATCCAGCCCCTGAAGGTCCAGAGCCCCATTGTCCCCGTGGGGAGCGAGCTCAGCGCGGAAGCTGGCATAAGGACCAGCCTGCGGCTCGGGGACAGCGCCCTCATCGTTGGAGAGGTGCGGAGCAAGGAGGCGCAGGCGCTGTATGAGGCGATGAGGGTGGGGGCGCTGGCGAATGTGGTGGCAGGCACCATCCACGGCGACTCGCCCTACGGCATATACGACCGCGTGGTGAATGACCTGAAGGTTCCAAAGACGAGCTTCAAGGCGACGGACATCGCCCTGATAGCGAACCCCATAAGGAGCGCGGATGGGCTCCACCGCTTCCGCAGGGTCATACAGATAACGGAGATACGGAAGCACTGGGAAGAGGACCCCCTGCGGGAGAAGGGGTTCGTGGACCTCATGAAGTACGACGCGCAGAAGGACATGCTCGTGCCGACAAGCACACTCCTCGACGGCGAGAGCGAGATAATCAATTCCATAGCGAGCCGCGTGAAGGAGTGGGTGGGGAACTTTGATGCCGTGTGGGAGAATATAGAGCTGAGGGCAAAGACGAAGAAGAGGCTTGTGGATGTTGCGGGGGCGGCCGGGAAGCCGGGGCTGCTGGAGGCTGAGTTTGTGGTCCGGGCAAACGACATGTTCCACCTGTTTGAGGAAGAGGTCCGTGAGGAGCTCGGGGCCGCGGACTCGCAGGAGATATTCGCCCGCTGGGACAGGTGGCTCAGGAGCCAGATTTGAACGGTTAAATAAGTGAAGGGCGTTTTCTTGGTGTGGATTTGAGCATCCAGTATGAGACCTTCCTGAGGGAGCAGGAAGTTGAGCTTAACCTGTATGAAAGGCTCGCGCTGCGGGCGCACTCCCTGCTCAGGCTGGATATGGAGTATGACGAGTTTGACAGGGAACTGAAGAGCGCCGAGCTGGCGGTGAGGTTCAGGCACGCAATCTCCCTCGGTCTTGTGGCGTTCTTCCTCTCGCTCCCGCTGTCGGTCACTATATACGCGGTGGGTCAGAACTTCATCACCAACGGGATAGGCTTCCTGCTGCCGCTGCTCGTGCTCTGGGCGGTGACATACCTGCCGCTCTATATGGCGCGGCTGAGGAAGCTCCGCCTCATAGGGCAGGCGCCGCTGGGGATACTCTACCTCGTCATTGCCATGGAGGTGACACCCAACCTTGAGTCGAGCGTCGCCTTTGCCGCAAGGAATATGCCAGACCCCATGGGAAGGGTCTTCAAGCTCCTCCTCTGGCTGGTCGAAACGCGAAAGGTCCCCGACATGGAAGCGGCATTCAACTGGTACAGCTCCCAGATAAAGGAGTGGGCGCCGCACATCGCAGAGGGACTCTACCTCGTGGCAGGGAGCATGAGGGAGGTGGGCGAGATGAGGACACGCACGCTGGAAAAGGCAGTCTCGGTCGTGCTGGACGGGACAAAAAAGACGATGGAGGAGTTTGCGAGGGGACTGGACCTGCCCGTCATGGTGACGAACGCCTTCGGGATAATGCTCCCCGTGCTCATGCTGGTAATGCTCCCAATAGCGAGCGTTTTTGCAAGCAATGTGAATGTGGGGCCCGTGATGCTCATAGTTTATGATCTCGTACTGCCGGCCGTGCTTGCCGCCGTGATATTTTACATACTCGGGAAGAGGCCGGGGTCAATGAGCGAGATAAAGTACCGCCCGACCCGCTTCAGGGTCAGGATAATGGGCTCGACATTCAACGCGCTCCCGTGGATAGTGACGGTGTTCTTTGCGTTTGCCGTGCTTCAACTGTTCCTCCTGATAAATGACCCGGCGGCGCTGCTACCGACAATACGCGGGGAGCAGGTGAGACCCTCGCTGCTGACCGTGCCGGCCATAGTGGCGCTGGGGGTGCCGCTGGGGCTCTACTTCATGTCGTGGTCGGAGCAGAACTCGGAAATCAAGGAAAGGGTCGATGCGCTGGAGAGGGAGTTTGCATCGGCGCTCTACCAGCTGGGGAACATAATGTCGCAGGGAGTGCCGCTTGAGGAGGCCATGGAGGACGTTGCGGGCCGCATGAAGGGGAGCCAGACAGAGGCGTTCTTCACAACCACCACAAGCAGGATGAAAACCCTCGGCTGGCCCGTGGAGAAGGTGCTCTTCGACGAGAAGGTGGGAACCATGAGGGCATTCCCGAGCAACCTGATAAGGAACATAATGAAGGTCATACTGAAGAGCGCGGAGAAGGGGCCGAGGAGCGCCGCGATGACCGCCATAAGCGTCTCGCGGTACCTGAAGGTCATGCAGGACCTCAAGGACAAGATCGATGATATGCTTGCAGACGCCATCTCCAGCATCCGCTTCCAGGGGGCGGTCCTGATTCCCGTCATAACGGGCACGGTCGTGGGGCTCGGGGAGATAACATCAGGGCTGCTCGTTAGGATAAGCCAGCAGGTCAGCTCCATAGTCTCGGCAGGGGCCATCTCGGGCGCGGGCTACCTCAACCAGTTCCTCAACGTGGAGGGGGCCCTTCAGCCGAGCTATCTCCAGCTGGTCGTGGGGATTTATGTGCTGCTGAGCTGCATCCTGCTCGGGCTCTTCGTCGGGGGGCTGCAGGAAGGGTGGGACAAGATAACAATTTACGAGAGCATCGGGAAGGTCACATTCGCGGGCTCACTCATATATGTCACCTCTGCATCCCTCATTGCAGCGGTGTTCGGGGGGCTCGCCCTTGCGGTGGTGTGAATGAAAGATCAGACAGAATGGGCGCTTGCCAACATACCCGTCCTCATAGGCGTGATAGCCACAATACTGATGGTGCTTGGAGGGGTGGACTTAAAGGTGAAGGGCATGGTGTACATGTCCCTGCTCCAGTCCATACCCGTAATCAGGATAATGGGTTCCATTTACAGGATGCCTGTTGTAGGAAGCCTGATAGGGTGAGTGCATGGAGGAGGAAGCCGTGATGCTGCTCGTGGGGATTGCCCTGCTCGGGCTCGTGCTCTACGTGTTCTTCAAAGGGTTCCTGAATGTTGACCCGTTCAACGTGGTGATAGGCATCATAAAGCTGAAGGTGGGGGGCTGATGGGGAAATCGACAATGGACCTGCTGCTCACGGCCGTGGGAGTCATAGGAGTGGTTGCACTGGCAGTGGCGGTCTTCTACGGCGTGGGGTCAGTGGTTTACATAGCCAAGAACCCGGATGTCCTGGGGGGTGCCGTGAAAAGAGTGGGCACGAAGGCCGCGATAGAGGGCATAAAAGGAGCGTTTGGAGGGTAGGTCATGAGGGGAAGAGGGGCGCTGTTTGAAAAGGACATTTACGCCCTGTTCCAGGCGGCAACTTTCGCGGCCATGATACTCGCGCTCCTGCAGACCCTGAAAGGGTTCAGCATATCCGACGCCATAATGGGAGTTATGGGCGCGGCCGTGAACCAGCTTGCAAATGCCGCGGGGAAGGTCATCTCCCTTGCGGCGCAGCTGATATGACCGTCAGGCATATTTACGCCGGGGGGGAAGGATAGTATGATTGAAGAGAAGTACATTTACCTCGTGGTGGCGGTGATGGGGATACTTCTCCTGCTGCTGCTCTCAGGGAAGGTTTTCGTTAAGGTCTCAGGGATCATAAATGGAATCTAATCCCGCCTTTGCCGTTGGCACGGTCGTGCTGCTACTGCTCAGCATTGTTGTCAGCATGAAAATTATGATGAGGTTCTCCGATAGCGGGGAGAAGATGACGCTGGAGAGGCTCGTGGAGGAGGCGGCAGCCGGGAAGGACGGGAAAATGAGACTCGATGTCCCTGAAGGGTTCAATGTCTGCCGCGCATTTGGCTTCAGGCCCGGCTGCTTCGGGGGAGTGGGGGTCGTGCCCGGATGCTGGGTGGAGGAGGGAAGCTACCTCGTTAAGGCGCGCGGCATGGAAGGGGGAGTCTGCCTCAATTTCACGGTGATATGATGGATACAAAGGTGCTCTACCTGTCCGCATTCATCGTGACAGTGATTGCGCTCTCGGTAATAATGGTGGTGCGGCCCCTGAACAGGCTGGTCTTTGAGGAAGACATCATGAAGGATGCATTCATCGCGAGGGTGGACGGGGACAGGCTGACAATACTCTTCAGCGGGAGGCTCAACGCGGGGGAAGTCCGGCTGAAAAGCGTGGATGCGGGGAAGCTGGAGGTCGTGTTCATATCTGAGGGGAACACCGTCACAAGGAGGTTCAGCGGGGAGCTCAGACCCTTCGAGGAAGTTTCAGCGGAAATACCGGAAGGCGCCAGAAGCTACATAATATACTATGACGGGAAGAGGCTGAGGGGAGGTGTGCTTGGATGAGGGGCCTCACACAGGAGGGGATGAAATGGTTCGTGATGATCATAATAGTTCTCCTGACCCTTGCGCTCGCCATCATAATCCCCGGAAAGTTCATAGCCATGCAGGATGCCTTCCTTAACCTTTGGAAGTAGAGAGTATAAATATCCGAGGGGGGTTAGAATTCCATGAGAGGGTTCAACCAGGTCATAATGCTGGTTATAATGGTCATAATTGGCTCATCGCTTCTTTTCCTCGGGCTGAAAACCATAGGCATGGTTGGCGGCGGGATAAAGGACATACAGAACATAGGCACGAGCGAGAGGCAGAAGTTTGAGAATATGCAGAGCCTTGCAAGCGCCTGCGAGGACTGGCTTTACGGGGACAAGTACAGTGCGGACGCGATACTCAACACATACAGGCTGCCGGCAAGGATGCGCCCCTATGTGAGGGTGTGGTCCATCTGCGGGGAGGAGCTCAACAATATCGCCCAGAACTGCTACAAGGAGACGGAAGTCACGCGGGACTGTGCGGGGGGCGGATACCTCAAGGCGGACTCCTATGTCATCGAGAGCTGCTCAAACATCTGCGTGAATGTCAGGAAGATTTATGACAAGTGCAGCAATGCCTGCCCGGACAAGGGAGGAATCTGCTTTGAAAAGATTGTGGACTCCCTGGGCTCTTCCATAGACGATTCAGATCTCCAGATAAGGGGGAGCGAGCTCGAGAGGGCGTGCAGTTAGGGGAAAGGCATGGATGAGAGCGGGACGGGGAAAGTAATTCAGGTTCTGGTTGCAACAATACTCGTAATCGCTGCCGTCTACATGTTTTCCAGAATTCCTGGAAGCGTGGTTGCGGACTTCGTGGAAACTGCCACGGGGGGCATGATAAAGATAAGGGCAAAGGCATTTGACAGCAGCGCTGCAATTGAAGCCTGCAGGGACTTTGACAGGGCAATGTACATGCGCGAGGCATTCGAAGCCGAGAAATTTTACGGCCTTTTTGACAGGGGCATAGGGGAGGAGAAGCTGAGTGAGATGGTGACCCTGTACTGCGGGGCGGCCCTTGAGCTCCTTGATGCCCGCAACATAAACAGGACTGCAACGGAGATTGCAAGCGACTATGGCAGGGTCTATGGGATAGACATCTCGGAAGACCGCATAAGGGAGATTCTGAATGGGGACGGCAGGAGCGCTGCAGAGGAGCTTTCGATTTACCTGAGTGAGAGGATAAGGGAAGCCATGGAGGGAGAATAAAGTGAACGGCATACGGCTTCTCGGGGCTGTGGTCCTTGTGGGAGTGCTTTTTTCAGTAGTG
>WAMX01000063.1 GCA_015522095.1 Nanobdellati archaeon
GTCCTCCAGCTGCCGGAGCTTTTCCTGAAGCCCCTCCGGCAGCCGCTCGATGCGCCCGCAGAAGATTATGCGCACGTCCTTCTCCCCTGCAAATTTCCCCGCGCGGGGTATGTTCCGCTCGAGCAGGGAAAAGAGGGCAGCCAGCTCCGCCCGGCTCCGTGAGAGGTTCTTCAGCGAGAGAATATAGACGGTCAGGGCGGAAACCCCTCTGTCAAACAGGGTGCCGCACGCCTCAAAGATATTGTCAACTCCGCGGGCATAGCTGCTGCCAAACCGGAGCGCATTCCGCTTTGCCCACCGGCGGTTCCCATCGGGTATTATGCCGACATGTCGGGGAATCACACCAGAAAAAAACCGGCGCATTTAAAAGGATAAATAATTTAAACCGCAAGAGCCGAGTAATAATGCTCTGACGGCCATAGGCCGGGTGAAACACCCGTTCCCATCCCGAACACGGAAGTTAAGGCCCGGCGCGGTCCTGAGAGTACTGGCGTGTCGCCGGAAAATCAGGATGGCTGTCGGAGCGCTACTTCTCACACCACACATCCCGACAGGCTTCAGAAAATCATCCGGAGCGGACGACGAGCCTGTAGTATGTCGCCTCGCCGGCAGTTTCGCTCTTGCGCTTTATTTCCAGAACATCCCCCGGCTTGGCGCCGAGCAAAAGGGCCACGGGGTCCTTGTGCAGGATTTTCGGGAGCTGCCACTTCTTGATTCCGTACTTCTTCTTGAGCTCCTCGACCTCTTCCTTGCTCATTATGCGGTGCTGGGGAACCAGCTCGTGCTCGAGGACCTTTTTCCCCACGCCAAGAAACTCGATGACGTGCTCGCGTATCCTGTCTTCGGAAAGGTTCTCGGCTATGCGCTTGACGAGCTCGTCCTTCTTCCCCGACTTAGGAAGCCCCTCCTCCTCGCAGATGCGCCCGAGCTCCTTATAGCTGATTTTGCTAAGGACTTTGATAAAGTTGCTCATGCTAAAGACTTTCACAAGGGTTTAAAATGTTTTGTCATGTAGGGGCCCTCGCGCGCATATCCCAGCCTGCGGAAATACGGGCGCACCCCAACGCCCGCAATCACTGCAAGCTTCTCATAGCGCTCGCGAGCGACCCTCTCTGCCTCCTCCATGAGCCTGCGCCCGTATCCGCGGTGCTGCCACTTCCCGCGCTCGCCCAGCCTCGCCTCGGGCCCAAACACCCGCAGCTCGCGCACAACTGCAGCACCTTCCAGCTCCGGGCGAAGTGCCCTTTCAAGCAGCCGGAGCCGCACAAACCCCACCAGCCTGTCGCCATCCTCCCAGCTTATGAAGACCTCCTCGGCGCCGCCCGCACGGTAGCGGCGTTCCACGAGCCCGGGCTCAGCATCACGGTCCCGGACCTCCCTGCACCTTATGCACCTGCACCGGCTTCCCCGCTCCTCCATCCTGCGCCACACAAGCTCCCGCAGGTTCCCCTTCTTTATGCCGGCGTGTATCTCGGGGGCGGGGATGTCGCGCTGGACGCGCATGAGCCGGACCCACGGGGGGATGAGCGACTTCGCGAAGGACACCACCTCCACGGCATCTTCAACACCCATGGGCGAGTAGAGCCCCTGCTCGTGGAGGGAGTGCAGCTCCGAGCCCTCAATTACGAGGGTGGGGTAGATTTTGAGCATATCCGGCTGGAAATCCTCCGAGAACAGGCGGCGGAACATCTCCCTGTCACGGTGCGGGCTGGAGCCGGGAAGGCCAGGCATCATATGGTAGCCCACCTTGAACCCGAGGTCGCGGGCATCCCTCGTTGCGCGCTTCGTTTCGGCAACCCGGTGCCCCCTCCTGTTCAGCTCCAGCACATCATCGAAGAGGGACTGCACGCCCAGCTCTATCCGCGTGGCGCCGAGATCCAGCATCCAGTTCAGCTCACCAATGGTGGCCCAGTCCGGGCGGGTCTCAAAAGTGAGGCTTATGATGCGGTGGGGGGCGGACTCATTCAGGAGGTGTGCGCCGGCGAGTGTGAGTGAATCGCGGCCGTTGGCGGCGTCAAATATGCGTTTCACAAAGTCCTGCTGGAAGCTCCGGGGAAATGCGTTGAAGGTGCCCCCCATCACGATGACCTCCAGCTTGTCGGTGGGATGACCATTGCCCTCGAGAACCCCAATCCGGCTGCGTGTTATTGAGAAGGGATCATAGCCGTGCATTATCGCCCGGCGGGCGGAGGGCGCCATTCCGGTGTAGCTCTGTGCCGCTCCCTCGCCGCGGAAGCAGTAGAGGCACTCGCCCGGGCAGCTGAATGCGGGGCTCATCACCGCCACAACCGCAACCCCACTGATGCTCCTTGCCGGCTTCTTCACAGGAGTCGCTCAGGGGTAGCTTAATAAATTTTGAGCTGTGGCAGAACTGTGATGTAGATGTCGGAGGAGCTTGGCATAACGGTCAAAAAGGATGAAGACATATCGGAGTGGTACCAGCAGGTTGTGCTGAAGGCAAAGCTTGCGGACTATTCCCCCGTCAAGGGGACAATCATCATAAGGTGGCAGGGGATGGCCGTCTGGGAGGCCATACGGAATTTCTGGGACCCCGCAATGAAGGAGCACGGCGTGGAAAATCACTATTTCCCCCTCTTCATACCGGAGAGCCTCCTGAAGAGGGAGGCAGAGCATTTTGAGGGGTTCACCCCTGAGGTGGCGTGGGTCACAATGGCGGGCGAGACGCCCCTGGATGAGCGCCTCGCAATCCGCCCGACCAGCGAGACCATTATGTATGAAATGTTCTCAAAGTGGGTGAAGAGCTACAGGGACCTGCCGCTCCGCGTGAACCAGTGGTGCAATGTCGTGAGGTGGGAAACGAAAATGACAAAGCCCTTCCTCAGGGGGAGGGAGTTCCTGTGGCACGAGGGGCATACCGCTCACGAGACGCGTGAAGAGGCAGAGGAAGAAATGAGGTGGGCAATAGAGTGGTACAGGCGCATAAGCGAGGAGCTTCTTGCGGTGCCCGTGGTTGTCGGCAGGAAGACGGAGTCGGACAAGTTCGCGGGCGCTGACATCACAATGGCAATTGAGGCGCTCATGCCGGACGGGAAGGCACTTCAGATGGGCACCTCACACCTGCTTGGGCAGAACTTTTCAAAGCCCTTCGAGATACGGTTCCTTGGCAGGGATGAGAAGAACCACTTTGTATGGCAGACGAGCTGGGGAATAAGCACGCGAATGCTCGGGGGAATGGTGCTCCTGCACGGCGACGATAGGGGCATGGTGTTCCCGCCAAGGGTGGCGCCCATTCAGGCAGTGATAATCCCCATAGGGTTTGAGAAGGTTCCCGAGGTCCTTGAGAAGGCACGCGAGCTGAAGGCGCTTCTGGAAGGAGAGGGGCTCCGCATCAGGCTCGATGAAAGGAAGGAGTACACGCCGGGCTTCAAGTTCAACGAGTGGGAGCTTATGGGGGTGCCGCTGCGGATTGAGCTGGGCCCGCGCGACCTGAAGGAGGGGAAGATGGTGCTTGTCAGGAGGAACAGTGGCGAGAAGAGCAGCGCGGAATTCAGTGACACCGGCGCGGTGAAGGACGCGCTTGAGGGAATCCAGCAGGACCTCCTGAACTCCGCGCGCGAGCTCATGAAGGAGAGGACTGCCGAGGTCGAGGAGCTTGAGGAGCTGAAGGAGGTCCTTGAGGAAAGGAAATGGGCAATAATCAACCACTGCGGGAGGGAGGAGTGCGAGAGGGAAATTGAGGCAAAGGTCACGGGCGGGCCGAGGGTGATTCCCGAGGAAGGAGGGGAGCCCTCTGGCGGGTGCATCGGGTGCGGAAAGAAGGCGGCATACAGGGTGTACTGGGCGCGCTCCTACTGACGCTCAAAATCCGTCACAACATACCACTGCAGGTCCAGGCCGTATATGTGCCTGCCAGCCGGCGCGCACACAAGCTTCATCTTTGAGAGGAGGGACTTGCGCTCCGAGCCGACCAGCGAGAGGGGGGTCCTGACGAATATTAGCCGGTGGTCATCCAGCGCACCCCTCAGCTCGGACAGCTCATCCTCGTTCTTCACGGAAATTATCTTCATTTTGTAGGGCCTTTCGCGGCGAGGACCCTCAATATCAGGAACATTGAGCTTTTCCTGCTTTTTGTGGAAAAAGCGAGCGAGAAAACCTGCCATAAAAGGTAATGGTAAAATAGTTTAAAATACTTAGTAATACATGGGCGATCTCGAGCGGATGATTGAAGCAAGGAAGCTTGTGGAGGAGTTCTTTGCGCCGAAGAGGAGGGCGCTTGCCGCTGCAAAGGAGGATTCGGGGTATGTGAAGGTTATGAAGATGAAGATGCTCGGGGAGATTAATGCCCTTGCGGGGGACATAGAGCACATGGCGATAGGGCTTGCCGAAAGGAAGAAGGACCCGCACGGGGCCATAGAGAAGGCGGAGAAGGAGATGGAGAAGCTGAAAAAGCAGTTTATTAAGGAGGTTGAGGCGACCGGCCCCGGGGAGATGCTGAAGGCATTCGGGCTCCCTCCGGAACACATAAAGGGGAAGAGCCATGAGCTTCTGGAGACAATAAAGTCGCTCTGAGGTGCAGAGATGGAAGAGATAAGGGTCAATGAAGAGGTGCTTGGGCGGCTTGAGGGGGAAGAGCTCGCCATCGCGGTCGTCACCACCACAAAGCCGGACTTTTACAAGCAGTGGAGCATACTGCCCGCTGCCGAGAAGCTCGGGGTGCCCGCCATCGTGATAAACACGGGGCAGCACTATGACGGCCTGCTTGGTTACGGGCTGAAGGAGTTCAGCATCGAGAAGAGCATCGCGTTTGACCTCGGGGTGCGCGGCGATCTCCTCCAGAAGGCGTATGAGATGCTTGCCAAGGCAGGGGGAGTCGCGAAATACCTCCGCACAAGATTCCCAAAAACGCAGTTCGTGCCCGTTGTCCACGGGGACACAATCGGCGCGGGAATCTTCCCGATAGGGTGGATGTTTGGCTCGGGAAAGAAGGTCGCCCAGAACGAGGCGGGGCTGCGGGGGATGTCCCCGCCGTTCTCAACAGACCCCGAGAAATACATTGAGCTTCAGAGAGAAGGGGAATGGAAGCTTGCAAGGCAGGAACCCTTCCCGGAGCAGTGGGACACCTTCGTGGCGGGGGCGAGCTCGGAGCTGCACTTCGCCCCGACTGAGCTGAACAGGCAGCACCTGCTGAGGGAGGGGTACCCGGGTGACCGCATATTCGTCGTGGGCAACAGCGTGGTTGACGCCATGGAATACGCAAAGAAGAACCCACCGGAGGTCTCCATATTTGAGGAATATCCGCGGCTGGACAGGTATGACAGCTGGATAAGGGTGGACATCCACAGAAGGGCGAACCTGATAGAGTCGCGCTTCAAGGTCATAGTCGAGGGAATTGAGAGGCTTGTCAGGAGGGGGCAGCCCGTCGTGTGGGTCGAGCTTCCGGGCACGAAGTTCGCTGTTGAGAGGTACGGGCTCCGCGGGAAGCTGGACACCCTGGCAGAGAACCACGAAAACTTCCTCTACACCCCGCTGTGGAGGGATTACTCACAGGTTATGGAGTTTCTCCGCTCGGGCAACTGCATTGCGGAGCTCACGGACTCAGGAAGCATGCAGGAAGAGCTGAACCAGCTCGGCCTCCCCTGCTTTACCGTCCGCTACAACACGGACCGCCCCGAAACCGTCTTTGAGGGACGCTCGAATCTCCTCGTCCCGCCCCACAGAAAGCTGTTCACCGGCCTTCTCGAGCACCTGCTTTCCCGGGACGAGCTCCTTGACGAGATGAGCCACGGGAAGAAGCTTTACGGCAGGGATGTGGGTGTCAAGATAGTCCAGAAGATAAAGAAGCTCCACGATGAAGGGCTCAGCATGATGAGGACGGTGGCGGAGGTCGAGGGGCTGAAAAAAGGGGAAGAGATAAACTTCCTGTAAGGCATAAATACAT
>WAMX01000064.1 GCA_015522095.1 Nanobdellati archaeon
CCTGTACGGGGAATGCCCCTTCAGGATGATTTACGAGAAGGAGCGGAAGACGGGGAGGATAATCCTCGAGGGAAAGGACTTTTACCTGCTTGCCCCCTATTCCTCGGTCTTTCCCGGGGAGATGTGGCTCGTGCCCCGCAGGCATGTCCGGACCCTTCCCGAGCTCAGGAAGGACGAGCAGGAGGAGTTTGCATCAATGCTGGTAAGGGCGCTCAGGGGGCTGAACCGCCTTTTTCCCGGAGTGGCATACAATTTTTCAATCCATCAGGCACCCCGTGGCAGGGATTTCCACCTCCACCTTGAGATATATCCCCGGCTCTCAAAGTTCGCCGGGTTTGAGCTCGGCAATGACATGTACGTGAATGCCCTGCTTCCGGAAAGGTTCGCCGCTGAGTTCAGGGAGGTGATGGGGTGACGCTCTGGGAAGTCAGTTTCGAGTGCGGCAACAAGGTTGGCGGGATATGGACTGTCATAACTTCAAAAGCCCCGTACATAAAGGAAGCGTTTGGCGACGATTACTACGCCATAGGTCCTTACAAGAAGGACCGGAAAGAGGTCCTCCTTGAGAAGATGCCGCGCAGGTTCCAGTACATTGCGACCCGCCTCGCCAGGGAGGGCATAGCGGTACACTATGGCAGCTGGGTTGAGGCGGCAGGGGTCAAGATATTCCTGCTTGACACGCGCAAGTTCCGGGAGCGCGTGGATTCCCTCAAGGGGAAGCTCTGGGAGAAGTACGGAATTGATTCACTTGGCACGGGGCACGACTTCAACGAGCCTCTTGCGTGGAGCTACGCCGCGGGGATGTTCATTTCCGAGGCCATGAAGAAGCTTCCCGGCAGGCACATTGTCCAGCTGCAGGAGTGGCTGTCTGCCGGCGCGCTCTTCTACTTTGATATGCACGGCGTGAAGGCCCGCACGGTATTCACGACGCACGCGACCGTCCTGGGAAGGGCGACCGGCGGGAAGATAAGCGGGAATCCCGAGCAGCTTGCACGGGAGAAGGGCGTGATTGCCAAGCACCTCACTGAGAAGTCTGCCGCCAGGCTTGCAGATGCCCTCACGACCGTGAGCGACCCGATGGCGGACGAGTGCAGGAGGGTCCTTGGAAGGAAGCCCGACTTCATCACATACAACGGGCTCGACTTTCAGGTCATACCGGAGCTTCCCCGGCTGCTGAGTGACAAGGTGATTTTCAGGAAGAAGCTCACGGACTTTGTCCGCGCATACTTCCTTCCCTACTACCGCCTCTCTGTGAAGGACTTCCCCGTGGTCTATACGGCGGGAAGGTATGAGTTCTTCAACAAGGGGTATGACCTCTTCATTGATGCCCTCGGGGAGGTCAACAGGCGGCTGAAGGCGGCGGGCTCCGACAGGTGGTTCCTCGCGTTCCTGCTCGTTCCTGCAGGCACCCTTGGCGTGAAGGACGAGGTGATACAGAACTTCGCCTTCTACAGGCGGCTGAAGGAGATAGCAAGGGAGGACGTTGATGCGCTTGTGGAGGAGGTCTATGAGGGCAGGGACCTTGAGGGGCGGGTTGAGGAGATGGTTATGGACTTTGAGCGCATGCGCGCCAAGATGAGCACGCGCAGGGGCAGTGCGCCCCCGCTGTGCGCCTTCCAGCTTTCGTACCCAGAGAAGGAGGACCAGATAGTCCAGCGGCTCAGGGAGAACGGGCTCCTGAACAGGGAGGAGGACCGCGTCAAGGTCGTGTATTATCCCGTTTACCTAAACAGGCAGGATGAGCTCATGGGGATGAGCTACAGGAATTTCCTCACGGCTGCAAGTATGGGCGTGTTCCTGAGCAGGTATGAGCCGTGGGGATACACGCCCATGGAGGCTGCGTCATACCTCGGCACTTCCATCACGACCTCGCACTCGGGGTTCGGGCGTGCCGTCCTCGGGATGGGCGGGCCGGACGGGCTTGGTGTCGTGGACGTGTCCCGCGGCATCAAGGAGGTTGCGGACCGGATAGAGTCCTTCATTATGAAGCCCAAGGATGAGCGCATATCCCTTGAGATAAATGCCCACAAGTTCGTCAGGGACGGCTTCTCGTGGAAGCACCTCATCACAAATTACCTCAATGCCTACCGCTCACTGGATTAGGGAGCGCAGGTCCTGCAGGATGTTCATGAAGTTTGTGAATGCCTCATACGGGCTCGAGTATGCCTCGCCGCGGAAGTAGCTGTGAACCTCCTCATCGCCCGCGAGCTTCGTGCTCAGGTAGTAGAGGTGGTCGCTTGTTGTGAGCTTTCTCCACGTTTCGAGGAGCTCCGGGTCCCCCTTTGCCTTCACGGGACCTTCAAGGTCCCTGAGGAAGTGGAAGGCGGAGCGCTGCATATCATTCCCCAGCCACGCGCTGAGGTCGCGGTCCATATCTGCCCACGAGAGAAAGTCCTTCGTGCTGAGCCTGTCCGCGAACTTACGGGTGAGGAGCTTTGATATGTTCACCCACTCCACGCGGGCCTTCCGGGGAAGGTGGCGGAGAAACTCAAATATGCCGGTCTCCTCCCAGTGGTGCTCCCCGAATGTCTCGAAATCTATGAATATGAGCGTGAAGGGGTCCGGCATGGCTTCGAGCCACGCACCGTACTTGTCCGCGGTCAGGGGCCACTCCTCCCATCCCCGCGCGGAGAACCGGAAGGCGATGTCATCGCTCAGCTTGTAATTGCGCATGAAGAGCTGGATGCCCGTGCCGTCCGCCTGGTAGGGGTATCCCGGGCTTCGCCACCCGAGCAGCTTCTCGCTCCCCTCGGTTATCACCCCCCTGAATCCGAGCCGCTCAACCGCGGCGGCCACATCATCATTGTAGAAGGATTCCGTGTTGCGGAAGACTCCCGCTTGCTCACCGAACTCGTCCTTCAGCAGCTTCCTGTGGAGGTCAACCTGCTCCCTGAACTCATCCTCCGACAGGAGGAAGGCAAGCGAGTGGTAGTATGTTTCCCCTATGAACTCCAGTCCTCCCGTCCCGTGCAGCTCCCTGAGCGCCCTTATGACGGCGGGACGGTATCTTTTCGCCTGCTCGAAGAATGTCCCGGTTATGGAAAGGTTGACCCTGAAGCCCGCATCCTCGCACAGCTCCTTCATGAGCTTCAGTGCGGGCAGGTAGCTCTTCCTTGCTATGCGCTCAAAAAGCCTGCGGTTCAGCGCATCATCAAAATAGTTCCGGTGGTGCCCTATGTCGAAGAAGGTGTACCTGGCAATGCGCCAGGGCTGATGCAGAACCGCACAGAACGCAACCTGCCTGCTCAACGGGCCACCCTCCTGTATGCCTTTGCAAACTGCCTTGCCATGTTCTCCCAGCTCAGCTGCCTGACTTCCCTTGCCCCGTTGCCAAGCATGGTTCTTCTCAGCGACCCGTAATTGAGGACCTCAAGAATCCTTGAGGCCATGAGCTGGGTGTCCCAGTAGTCCACCTTGAAGCAGTGCTCCAGAACCTCGCCGACGCCGGCGGTCTTGCTGATTATCAGGGGAGTGCCGCTTGCCATGGCTTCAAGGGCGACTATCCCGAATGGCTCGCTTACGGAGGGCATGACAAAAATGTCCGAGAACCTGTATGCCGCCATCAGGCCGTCATCATCGAGCCTCCCCGTGAACACCACATTGCGCTCCAGGCCGAGCTCTATTGCCGTCTTTATCAGGAAGGGCATATCCGGCCCCTCGCCCACAATTATGAACTTCACGCGCGGGTCCTTGTTCACGACCATGCGTGCCGCGTGGAGCAGGTGCCACACTCCCTTCTGTATGGTAAGCCTTCCGACAAAGAGCACGACCCGGTCCCCGGGCTTCCTTACCGGGCGCCCCAGGGCTTTCCTGAACTTCCTGAGGTCTATGCCGTTATAGATTACCGTCACCTTCTCCGGGGGGATGCCGTAGAGGCTCACGAGCTGCTCCCTGGTGCGGTGGCTGTTTGCCACCACGAGGTCTGCCCTCTCCGCGCCGAGCTTCTCCAGCTCGAGCACCCATTCACGAGGGTTGTTGTTCGTGCGGTCATACTCCGTGCTGTGCACGTGAAAGATCACGGGAATTCCCGCCTCCCTGAACATGACGGCCGCGGGGACGGTCATCCAGTCATTGGCGTGCACGACATCGGGCCGCTTCCCACTGCACGAGCGGAAGAGCGCGAAATTGAATGCGTATATGCTTTTCATGGACTCCCAGTCGAGCACCGGCTCCCCTTTGTAAAAATAAACGGAGTAGCCGGCGGACAGCGGCGCCTCCACGACCTCAGCATCCAGCTTTCCCTTCCACCCGAGTTTTGGTATTGCAACCGTCACAGACTCGCCCATCTTTGACAGGTTCCGGGCGAGCTCATACACCGCCACCCCCAGCCCGCCGCTGAAGACCGGCCACAGTTCGCTTGACAGTATCAGCACCTTCACCCGACTTCCCTCCCAAGAAATGCAATTGACCACAGCTGGTGCGACGCGCCGAGCGGCTTCCCCTCTGAAATCGTTTCGGGCAGGCCGAAGAGCGTCCTCGAGCCATAGCTCCGCAGGAAGTTCTCCACAATCTTCCTGCGGAGGTCGCCGTCAAAGGCCCTCGTCCCCCAGTATGTTGTCAGCCCCCAGACCCGCTCGTGATACTTTTCAGGCTGGCTGCTTTCAAGCCTGCTCACAGCTTTCACTCCCCACCTGGTGAGCAGCTCGTCCCTTGCGCGCTTCAATATGAGCCTCTTCTGCCCGAGCGAGACCTGGCGGAACATCACCGGCACGAGGGAGTTTGCAGTGAACCTGTATGGGCTTGAAAGGGCGTCTGCAAGCACCTCCCTGTGCAGGAGGGATTCCTCGACGGTTTCCCATATCTCCGCGGAGGCGTCCAGCAGCCTGTCACTGTCGAGATGCTCCCCCGCAAGGTCGAACACCTCCGCCCACAGGGACTGCACCTCTATTGCAAACTTCCGCTTCACCGTGTCCATCCAGGTGCACTCCGGCGGGTGATTGATCATGCCCCCTTCCATGCGCGAAAGCCCGTGATCAATCGCTGCCAGCACCCTGAGCTCCTCCCTGTCATCCCTCTCCTCAAAGAGCCGGAGGCAGGCGAGCGCCCACAGTGGCGTTGAGTCCGCACTGCACGCCCTGCCGCCAGCCACGGAGGGTATGCTTCCATCCCTGAGCTGGGATTCGCCTATGGCCTTCAGGGAACGGCGCACCTCCTCTTCCCATCCGTTCTCAATTAGCGGCTCGACCATCCAGAGGAAGTCCCGCGTCCAGAACTCATTGAAGTAGGGAAAGCCGGCAAAGAACCCATCACCCGTGAAGAAGTGGGACACTGCCGCGGCATACTTCCAGTTCGAGCTTCTTGCCTTCTGCG
Organism: Nanobdellati archaeon; assembly: GCA_015522095.1. Taxonomy (GTDB): domain Archaea; phylum SpSt-1190; class SpSt-1190; order SpSt-1190; family SpSt-1190; genus WAMX01. The sequence continues at coordinate 5,311 of WAMX01000064.1, forward strand.
CCACAAACTTCCTCCCCTCCCTCACGACCTGCTCAAGTCCTCCCACCTCGCCTCCAAGCTCAAACCTGAACTCGACTTCCTTCCCCCTTGCGTGAAAGCGACCCGGCACATACTTCTCCTGCTCCCCCTCTTCCCAGTCATATCCCCTGTCGATGGCATACTTTCCCGGGAAGTGCTTCTCCCTCCGCTCGTCGCGCACAAATTCCCCACCCCTTATCCACACCTGCCCGAGTGAGTTCCTGACAAGCACGCCCCCTCTCTTGAGGAGCCGGTAATTGCGGCCGTGGAGGTTCTCATCCCGGCGGCGGATATTCACTCCCGGTTCCATCTCCACTTCGGAGGGCTTCTTCGTGCTGACGCGCGCGACAAGCCCGTTCCCCGACACGGCAAGCTCCACCCTTGCAGGGGCATAGCTTAGCTCCGCCACCACCCCATCATACCTTATGCCCCTGAAATTCTCGGGGGAAAGCCACTCCCCATTGACCCTGAATGCGAGATACTCCAGATACTTTGTCCGGCCCTTCCACAGCCCGCACCACTTGCTGCCAAAAGCCCCATTGCAGAATGAAAACAGGAATACTCCATTTTTAGATAGCAAAAAACTCTTATCTTCCGCCATTCTTGGTTTAAGAGAAATTACGCGGGAACTGGCAGGCATAAAATAATTTACTTCCTTTTATTTTAACACTTACGGCATTATCTTCTTCCGGAGTTCCGGTGACATCCGCTCTGGAGTCCACGGCGGCTCGAAGGTGAGCTCAACCTCCGGCTCGTATCCGAGCTCGCGGAGCCTCTCCTCCACCTGCGATATGAGCAGCCCCCCGATGGGGCACATAGGCGTCGTCAGGGTCATGGTCACCCTTGCCCTTTTGCCCTCTACCTTCACATCATAGACCAGCCCGAGATCAACGATATTCTGCCCCACCTCCGGGTCCACAACTGTCTTGAGGGCTTCGCGAAGGTCCACCTTACTAACTGTTAACAGAGTTTAAAAAAATAAAGAATTAAGCGGCCTGTGAGCCGAGGTATGTCCAGAACACGACCGTGGAGGCATAGGTTGCTATCACCGTTCCCAGCACCGGTATGAGGTTGAGCACGAACGACACCGCGAATGAAAGCAGGATCGCGCCAATGGCTGCAAAAGCAAATTTCTGGGTGAATGCTTCGCTGAACACCTTGCCGCTGAACGCTGCGCCTATGCTCCCTGTGTTGCCAACCTCGACCAGAGCCCTTATCAGTGGGAGGACGACCGCCAGCACCAGGAGCATCCCAAGCATTCCCACGAAGGGAATCAGTGCCATCATGAAGCCTGCCGCCATCAGAACCATCGCGGGTATCAGGTATATCAGTGCCACGAGCACGAACTTCAGCCCGAGGATGAACTGGTCGCCGAGCCTGAACTCTGGAAGCTTTTTCGGTTCCCTGTAGTTGTCGAAGCCGTAGCCGAGCAGCACGAAGTCAAGCACCGGCACAAGCCCTATCAGGCTGCCAAT
>WAMX01000065.1 GCA_015522095.1 Nanobdellati archaeon
ATCAAGGATGAACGTGCTCCTCTCTATTCCGTAGTACTCCCGCCCGTAGTTTTTCTTTAGCTTCCACACGCCGAACCGCTCCGCAAGGGTGTGCTCCGGATCACTTATGAGCGCGATGCCCAGGCCGTGCTTCTCGCGGAAGCGCCTGTGGCTTTCCTCCGAGTCGGGACTCACTCCCACCACGACCGCTCCCAGCTTTTCAAACTCCGGGAGCAGGCCCGTGAATTCCACGGCTTCAAGCGTGCAGCCGGGCGTGTTGTCCCTCGGGTAAAAGTAGAGGACCACCCACCTGCCCTTATAATCCTCAAGCACGCTTCACCACCATCACGACCTTTCCGAGAATCCTGTCCGGCACAAGCTCCCTGCTGCAGGGTGCATCGCCCCTCACGCCCCCGTCCGTGAGGCGCTTTACCAGCCGGAGCCCGCCCTTCTCCGCAACCACCACGTCACCCTCCCGGGCGCGCAGCGGAAGGGTCACCACATAGTCCCCTTCGTGGAGGGTCGGCTCCATGCTGTGGCCCCTGACGCGGTATATCATTCAATCACCACGAGCTCCCCGCCGGTCGGGTAGGGCGCCTTTATTCTCCGGGTCTTCACGCCCTTGGTTTCCCAGAATTTCTCGGAAAACTCGAGCACCGCCTCGAGCAGCCCCTCCGCTGCTTCCCTGTCCGTGCCCTGCCTTGCCTGCGACGCGAGCTTCATTATCTTCCACGTCAGCTCGTGGAGCTCCGGAAACTTCTCGAGGTGCGCGGGCTTGAAATAATCACCCCATATCACGCGCGCCTCGTGCTTCACCTTCTCCGCGTGCTCTCCCTTCACGAGGGCATACCTCGCAATGCGGTGCGCGTCCTGTGTTGAGCCCATAAGGTCAATCATACGGAGGACGGTGTGTGCGGCAACCTGCATCCCGTGGGGGTCATATATCCCGCAGGGCACATCGCAGTGCGCCGAGACCTCCGGGAATCCGGCAATCCTGTCAATGGCTTCAAGAATCCTTCGCAGCATATTAACACTGTTTATGGAGCTATTTAAGCCTTACTGGCCTTGGCCTGAACCTGTATTTCCGCTCGTAGAAGATGGATATCCCCACGCAGTCATCATAGAGGCCGCAGCCCTCACAGCCCCCGGGCTTGTAGAACAGGTTGAACACGCCGCACCGGTCGCCCGCCAGGTTCAGGAACCCCTCCCGCCGGCCGGGATAAACGCACGGAGGGAGTGAGAAAGCGGGCACAAGCAGAAAAGGTATGCGCTCCTTCCAGCAGTATTCCTCCATTTTTGCAATCTCCGCCGCAGCATCCTCGTAGCGGGGAAGGTATCTCATTTCAAAGGGATTCCCGTTGCGCGGCCGCATCACCCTGGGCGAGAACCCGACAAGGTTCACGCCCTTCGACCTGAGAAACCCCATCAGGTCGAGGAAATGCTCAAAGCTCTGGTTGATGCTCGTGACGGGCATATTCGCCACAAAGTCAATGTCCAGCCGGGCAATATTGTCAAGGGCCTCAGAGAACCTGTCAAATGAGCCGGGAATCTGCGTTATCTCCTCGTAGATTTCCCTCCGGTGGGAAGGCGTGTTTATCGAAACCTGCGTGAGCCCGTAGCGCTTGAGCGTGGAGATGTAATCCCAGTCAGACAGGTTCTGCCCGTTTGTCTCGAGCATAATGCGCTCCATACCTGCATCCCTGGCGTATTTTATGTACTCCGGCAGGAGGGGATCGAAGGTCGTTTCTCCCCCGCCACTGAACACCACATTCCTGCATCCCTTCTGAATTCCGCGGTCCAGCTGATCCTTCACCTCTTCAAGGGTGAGTCGTTCATCCATCCTCTCCGGCTCGCTGATCCTCCTGCAGAACACGCAGTCAAGGTTGCAGTCAAGGACCTTCAGGCGGACAAGCACATCCCTGCCAATTATCACGCGCTTATGAGTGCCAGGGATTTAAAATATTCTGTCAGCTGAACGCCTCAACAAGCTCCTCTATCCCGCCAACCGCCAGCCAGATGGCAAGGACAATGAGGATGACAGTGGTGGCGCGGAAGAAGTACTTTATGTTGATTCGCATTACCCCCGCGAAGAAGAGCGCGGTCACAACCAAGGCAAGGGCCGTGCCGGCGAGCGCAGCCAGCGCGTTTATCCCCCCGGAGAAGCTTATTGACCCGAGGAAGAGCACGGTCTCGACGCCCTCGCGCAGCACGGAGAACGCGGTGAATGCAAAGAGCTCCATCTCGTGCAGCGTGCTGACCTTCTCGTGTATGTCCCTGCTGCGCTTGGAGAGCCAGACCACCACCGTCACAAGCAGCACGGAGGTAACGAGCATTGTCACGCCCTCAAAAATTTCCTCCGCCCGGCCCGTGAACCCCCCCGCAATGAAGGAGAAGGCC
>WAMX01000066.1 GCA_015522095.1 Nanobdellati archaeon
CCTTTATGCTTTCTATGTAGGACTGGTTGAGCTCCCTGACATCGTGTGGTGTAGCCATAATCTTCACGGAGCTCTTGGAGCGGTTCATCATTGTGAGGAAATGGGAGAAGAGGTTGTTCTTTTCGCGCACAAGCCCTATGAGTTCGGGGAGCTCCATGACTCCCTCTCCCTTCTTGTAGAGCTCCGCAACCTCCTTCATCACGGGAGAGCTCTTCAGTTTTTCAAGCGAATCCTTGACGCTCTGTGAATACACTTCATAATATCTCTTGAGGTTCTCAAGCCCCTGCTCCGGCGGGACCGCCATATACTTGAGCGGGCGGCCCTGCGACTTGACAACAACAAGGCCCTTCTTGGAAAGGCTCTCAAGTATGTCATAACTCCTTGAGCGTGGGACGCCTGCCGCCTCAGCCACCTCTCCTGCCGTGGCAACGCCATGGCTCAACAGGGCAAGCCATATCTGGGTCTCATACTGGTTAAGTCCGACAAAATGCTTCACCCTATTCACAAGGTTTCTCTGGATTATCAAGCTATCACCACACTACAATTACAACGGGGTTCTTGGTATTTAAATGTTTTCCTATCCAAAGATGTGGAAAAGGCTCCTCTTCCACCTCCTGTCATACCTGTCCGGCACCTTTCCGAATGGTCTTCCAAACTCTTCATCATGCAACACCTCGCTGAGTGGTGCACGGGAGTTCTCAGGAAACTCGCGCGGGTATCCAACTGGCACAATTGCAAGGGGGATCACCTTTGGCGGGGCGCCCACCAGCTGCCTCACAGTTTCCCTGTTGAAGAGGAACGCCGTGCAGCTCCCGAGCACGAGGGAGCGCGCTGCAACCTGCAGGTTCTGGGTTGCCCCTGCTATCTCGAACATTGCCATCTCCAGGGCTTTGTGCTTTATGGCAAACTCGACCCTCTCGAGGTTCGATGCAACCACTATGACCACGGGCGCGTCCTTTATCCATGGCTGGTCTGCTGCTTCGGCGAGCTTCCTCTTTTTCACGGGGTCGCGCACTATGATGAATTCCCAGCTCTGTGCACCCATCGCTGTCTGCGCCCACCGTGCGCAGTCAAGAACCTCGAAGAGCAGCTCATCGCTCACGGGCTTGTTGAGGTATTTCTTAACACATTTGCGCTTCTTGATAACTGTCCGCACATCCACTTTATCCCTTATTGCAGGAGTTAATATTAATAACTCTCCCGGGTATGTGTTGCGTGAGGTACAGGGAGCTTTCGGAGGTCTATGCCGCGCTTGAGAAAACCTCCTCAATTCTTCAAAAGAGGGACCTGCTTGCCGGCCTGCTGGCGCGCACCCCTCCCGGGCTTCTGAGAAAGGTCGTGTACCTCGCAACGGGCGAGATATTCCCCGCGTGGATGCAGAGGGAGCTCAATATGGCGGACAAGCTCGCCATCGCTGCAATAGCCCGTGCGACCGGTGCGAGCCAGCGGGAAATTGTCGGGCTGCTGAAGGAAAAGGGCGATCTCGGAACGGCCGCGTCCATACTCCTCTCGCGCCGCAAGCAGTCCTTCCTTTTTCATAATCCCCTGGAGCTAGCGGGTGTTTACGGTGTGTTTGAAAGGATATCTTCTGCGGAGGGGGCGGGCAGCGTGGACAGGAAGGTCTCGCTCCTCGCCAACCTGATAAGCAATGCCGAGCCCGACGAGGCGCGCTATATAGTCCGCACCGTGCTGGGCCAGCTGCGCATTGGTGTGGGCGAGGGAATTGTGCGCGACGCAATTGCAAAGGCATTTGGCCAGCCGGCGCCGAAGGTTGAGCGCGCATATTCCCTGCTGAATGATTTCGGGGAGGTGGCGGAGCTCGCGGTAAAGGGCAAACTCGATGAAGTTTCACTCAAACCCGGGCGCCCCATACAGGTCATGCTGTACCCCAAGGCAGAGTCGGTGGCAGAAGCGGCAGACCGGCTCGGTCTTCCCCTCCAGGCGGAATACAAGTACGATGGCTTCCGCACCCAGATTCACAAGCTCGGGGACAGGGTGCGCATATTCAC
>WAMX01000067.1 GCA_015522095.1 Nanobdellati archaeon
CCCCGCAATGTATGTGCGGGCGGCCTCCCTGCGGCTTACCTCCATCCCGTAATGGTAGAGGAGCATCCTCCACCTCTCCGCCTTTATGAGGTAGTTCGCGAGGGTTATTGCGCTCAACACCGCGACGAGCAGGGGGTCGGGGATCACGAGCCCCTCCGATATCAGGGCGAGGGCCCCGTAGGAGAATGTTGCAAGGACCGCCACGGACAGCCACGCCTTCACCCTTCACCCTCCCCCGGCGCGTAAAAAAGCTAACGGTAGTTCCGGGCGTGCGGGCAGTCGAGCTCCAGCTCCCTTTCAATTATGTCCACAAGCCTCTCAAGAACCTGCCGCCTTTTTCCCTTCCTGCCGTGCGGGAGGCTGTAGATGCTGCGAAGGGCTTCCTCGTGCCCGGGGCTCGTGCATTCGCGGAGCACCTCCTTCATATACTCGAACTGCCTCTCGCCCCTGTCAGTCATAACTATGTAGCCCGTCCTTGCGTCAAGAAGCGACTGGCGCGTGTATATGAGCCCCCTTTTCCTCATCTTCTTCTGCGCGTATCCCAGGGGCGTTTTTACCGTCCCCAGCTCCCCCCTCATGCCACTGATGAGCATCCCCCTGTCCGCGCAGACGTATATGTAAAGGTATTCTGCCATCCTACGGGGCTCAATCCGCTCCCGCCACTTCAGGTCCTCCATACCCTTCAGTGTAACCATTCTTGAGTATTTATATCACTTACTCAAAGCCCCATTTTTCCCTTATCTGGAGGTATGCGGTCGCCGGCGGCAGGACGCCCAGCTCCGTCACTATGCCCTTTATCCTCTGTGCGGGCACGACCTCAAACGCGGGGTTGCCTATCTCCACGGGATAGTCCCACACCTCCTTCGGGTCGCGCTCCTCAATCTCAACCTTCCTTGCCCACAGGGACCCCCTGTCCAGCTTCAGCGAGAGCCCCGCGGCGTAGAGGGGCACTTCCAGCGCCTCAGCCGCGAGCGCCAGGAGCCCCGTGCCTATCTTGTTGGCAATGGAGCCGTCGACGAAAATTGCGTCAACCCCGACCAGCACGAGGTCAACCTCCTCCCTTTTCATTGCGTGGTACATTGCGGAGTCCACATACATCTTCACGGGCACGCCTGCCCCGTGCAGCTCGCGGGCAGTCCTGTGACCCTGGTATCTCGGCCGGGTTTCCGTGTTGATTACCTTCACGGCCTTCCCCGCCTTCTGGGCTTCCACAATTATCCTCACGACCGTGGAGCTGTGGCAGATGGTCTGCACGGTCATTCCGTCCTCAATGAGCCTCGCCCCCACCTTCACGATGCGGCTGAGCCCCCTCTCAATCTCCTCCGCCATCTTCCCCGCGCCCTTCGCCACTTCCCCGGGCGAGCCCAGGCCCTTCAGGGCTGTGAGGGTGTTTATCATGAGCGGCTCGGTCGGGCGGGTCCCGAGGAGGGTGTCAATCGCCTTCCTGATGTCCTCAATCCCGTGATCCCTGGCGTGCGCCCTCACAGCCTCGAGGGCGGCAAGCGCCACATTCGTCGCACCCTGTATCTCCAGGGAGCGTATCTTCCTGGCAGTTTCTTCAACCACAATAGGAAGCCACGCCAGTCCTATTTATGGTTAAAGAGCTGACCTGTACAGCTCCGGGCCCTTGATTGTCGCGAAATCAACTGCTCTGTCTGCCGAGGCGCGGTATGCCTGACTTACCCCTGTGCAGTACACCCTTGCCTTTCCGGGATCACCGTTCGTGGCATACGGGAGCATCCAGAACATGTACCCTGCGACCGTCGTCCACCCGCCTTGCACCATCTCTTCCATTTCCCCTCCAATGCGCGTGGCGAATGCGAGCGTGTCCAGGAACTCCCTGCCCTTCCTTCTGAGCTCCCCCTCGAGGTAATCGCGGCGGTTTATCATGCTCTTTGGCGCCTTCCTCCCAAGCTCCCTGACCTGCAGCCTGAGCTCGCGGTATTCGGAATATTCCGAGTCCGGCACGAACATCCTCAGAATCTCCTCAAGCTTCGACCCGAGCGCATACTTTGTCCTTGGCTCGTGAATGGGGCGGAGCGCCATCCTGAGGTCGCGCTCATCTATCAGCCCGCCATACCTCCTTGTCACGTCCTTCACTGCCTCTTCCAGCCTCTCGCTTCCCAGTGCCTCAAGAACGCCCATACTGCCCACCTTCAGCCTCGCGTATTTTTCGCTCAATAAGCCGCTCATCAATCTCCCATTCCCTGCCCCTGTATGTGACCTTTCCCGTGCGCACTACCGGCGGGTTCCTTCCCTCGAGAAACTCGCCCGCCCATACTGTCGCCTCGCGGCAGTTCACGACCACCTGATAACGCCCGTCCCTGCCATACGCGCTGAGGCGGAGCCTTCCAAGCTCGCGGTGCTCATAAAGTTCCTCCTCAATGCGATGGTTGTAGCTTTCCTGCATCATAGTTTGCTACTTCAGAGTTTTTTATAAGCCTAACCCTGCAGCACCCTGTCGAGATCCCACCCGTACCTGAAGGCGTTCCTCCTGAATGCCTTCCTTTCGCGCTCGAGCTGCTTCCTGACATCCGCGCCCTTCACATAGCCCCACTTGTTGAGCGCCTCGCGAAGTTCGGGCACCTTCTCCGCCTTCTTTTCAAGGGTCACGCCCTCTCCCATGGCATCTCCTGCGGCGCGGTGCGCCTTTGCGCCGTAGAATGTGCCTCCGGGGTGGCCGTGCACTCCCCCGCCCGCCATTATTGTCACATCGGTGCCGTATATCTCGACCACGCCTTCCACAAGCCCCGGGTGCAGTCCGCCGCTTGCCACTGGCATTATTGGCTTTATGCTGCGGTCCCACTTCTGCTCGAGGAAGAAGGGTTCCATCGCCTCGACGTCGCCGTGTGCCGCCTCCCCGTACTTCTTTATCTCAAGATACGATCCCTCCATCTTTCCGACACCCGTGCCCGTGTGCAGCGAGCTGACCCCGAAGAGCCTCCATATCTTCTCCCAGGTTATGTAGCCGACGCCCCACGGCCCCCGCGTTTCGGCGCCGTGCCCCGCGCGGTGCGCGTGGATGAGGAAGCGCTTGCGGTGGAGCTCGTTTATTATCTCGCGGGTCCCCGCAATCCCTATCATGTACACGTCAATCATCGCCTGCCGCCAACCGTGCTCCACCAGCCAGTCCACCCTCTCGAGCATGCGGGGGAGCTCGTCAGTTATGTTTGCCACGTAGATTTTCCCATCGCCCGTTTCGTCCTTCGCGCGCTCCGCGGCATCTATTACCCTCGCCGCGCGGTCCTTCCAGCGGCAGAACTTCTGGTCCACCAGGTTCTCGTCGTCCTTCACCATGTCGAGCCCGCCCATAAATGCCTTCTCGGCAACGGCCGCCCACTCCTTGGCCGTCAGGCCCACCTTCGGCTTCACGATGGTGCCAACGTGGGGGCGCCTGCGCGAACCTACTATCTTCCTGAGCTCCTTTATGCCAACTTTCGGCCCGGGATACTGGCGCTGGAACTTCCTGGGGAGCTGCATGTCGAGGAACCTGAGCTCCTCTATCTCCTTCAGCCCGAATATGTTGCCCCTGATGCTTGCGAGTATCTGGAGCAGGTTCTTGGAGTCAAAGTGGTCGTAGGGATAGGCTATCCACACAAATCCCGAGTGGGGGGAAGCCTTCTTCACGCGGAAGACGCGCGCGCGGAGGTTGTCCCACACGCGCTGGTTCATTGTCGTGAGCTTGGTCCACGTGCCAACCGAGCTCTCGGCGGCCAGCCCTTCTGCCGTGCGTTCGAACTTATCCTTCGTCTTGACCCAGAGCACGGTAACAAAATCGTCCCTCCCGGGGACATAGTCCTTATCGAAGTAGCTGTAGCCACCGTATGCCATACTGGAATTAACAGCATTTACTATTTAACCTATTCCTGTCCGAAGAGGTACCTGTGGAAGCCGGGGCAGCCCTGCCTCAGGAGCGAGTGGATGGCCTGCTGGTATTCGCGTCCCATCATGCCAATCCTCTCGACTATGGCGCCCCTGTCCCTGCCAAAATGTCCCAGAGCCTCCTCAAGCAGCCCGTAGTCCATCTCATAGCCGCGCGACACAATCACCATCGCCTTGAACAGGTCCTCGTCATCCTTTGTCTGGAACGGCCCGGCGTAGCTGTTTCCCTTCTTGTTCGCTGCGGCCTTGATTGCGATGAGCGTCTCAAGGGGTGCCACCCTGACCTCCTGCCTGCCCACCCTGACGGTCCCCGCGTACTCCTGGCTGAGCCCGTCCAGCTCATCATCTCCGTACTTGAACCCAATCTTCAGCCCCTTCGGGCGCCCTGCAACCACCCCGCCTATTTTCCCTCTCTCAAGCTCTTCAATTTTCGTGCCCGGCGTGAGGCTTCCCGCGCCGCCGTTTAGGAGGTCGAGCACGAACTGTCTGTACTGGTGCCCGTCCCTGAAGCTCATGAGAACATCAACATCACTCTCCCTGACCTGGCGGGCATACCCGTATGCGTGCTGGTATGCCTGTATGGCGCCCCCTCCAACAATTGTGGGCTTCGCCCCGTAATCCCCTGCAATCTCCAGAAAAACCTTCAGGTCGCCCCGGAGCGCCTCTTCCAGGGAGTAGTTCCTCATTCTATGCCTGTGGTGTTCATCCCTTATATATTTAACTCACAAGTGGTTACGGGCGTAGTCCAGCCTCATGAGGAAGCTCACGGCTGCCAGCCCCGCTATTGCCCACAGCCCCCAGCTGAGCCACCCTGCCAGCGCGAACGCGACCAGCAGCGCAAGCCTCTCGCCGCGCTCCGCCACGCCCACCCTTATTGAGTCATCCTTGGCGCGCACATAGCTCACCATGTATGAGAACACGAGCGCCCACACTGCCTGGGGATAGCGCCCGGCAAGCCCCGCATATATCATCCCCTCCCCGAGCCTGTCCAGCGAGGCGTCAAAAATTGCCCCAAAGCGCGTTTTTTTCCCGGTGAACCGCGCGACTCCCCCATCAATCGTGTCAAACACGCCTGCAAGTGCCACGGCAAGCGCCGCCCTGACCGGCTCGCCGGAGTGGAAGAACCACCCCGCCAGGCCGCTGGAGATGAGCCCCAGAAGTGTCCACCCGTTTGGGGAGATGAACGAGAACTTTCCCCAGATGGGTGCGCTGTAGTCAATATGCTTCCTGAGCCCTGAGAACATGAATATGCCTTTCGTGCGGCTTTATATTGTTGCCCCGTTCTTATGGATGTGATGGTGCTTGCCGTGGGCAACCCGTTCCGCGGCGACGATGGCGCGGGGATCTATGCGGGAAGGCTGCTTGCCGGGAGGGGGGTGCCCGTGGTTTTTGCGGAGACGCCTGAGAATGTGATGGGCAGGCTGAAGGGCAGGGTGATTGTGCTCGACGCGTGCCGCGGATGCAGGCCGCCCTTTGAGCTGGTCAGGGATGCATCACTGCCGGGCACGCACAAGCCCAACCTTTCCTCCCTTGCCGAGAAGCTTGGCATTGAGCTGGTTGTTGTGGGGATACACGGCAGGAGGTTTGAGATGTTCTCGGGGCTCAGCAGGGATGCCGAGGAGAATGCGCGCAGGGCCGCCGAGTTCGTGTGGAACATGATAAATACCTCCCGGGAGGGGAAGTGATATGTGCATGGCCGTGCCCGGCAGGGTCGTGGGAAAGGGGATTGTGGAGATTTCTGGCAGCAGGAAGCGCGTGAAGTTTGCCGTGCCGGGGCTGCAGGAGGGCGACTATGTGCTCGTGCACGCGGGAGTTGCCATCCAGAAGCTCAGCAGGGCGGACTACGAGGCCCTGCTCAGGTCCGCAGGGTCCGAAATATGAAGGCCGCAAGCGCCTCGAGGGTTGTCAGGGTGCGGAGCGGCCGGTACAGCCTGAGCGCATCGGTGTGGCGGAAGCTGGGCGTGTCCGTGCCAAGGAACGCCATCACGAGATATATCACGACCGCCCAGAGGTTCGGCAGGGGGAGGCCGAGGAGGGTTGCGAGGAATGCGGCCAGCCCGAACCGGAACAGGTACTCGCTGTAGAGCGCGATGGCGAGGGGCGCGCCGCCCGCGGGGCGCCACCCTCCTGCTATGTCCCTCGAGCTTGCCGTGTTGAAGGGCGGCAGCTCCATCTCCACATAAACGAGCGCCGCCATCACGGCGACCGCGACGTAGTATGGCACTCCGAGGAAGACCGTGAGCGGGTAGGCTGCGAAGTAGAATGCCGGCTCGAGCGTGCCCATTGCGCTCTTCAGCCTCCTCCTGCCCTCCCCTTCTGCGAGCCAGAGCTTCGAGAGCCTGTACGCATACAGGGCGAGCACCACCGAGCTCACCTGCCGGCTGGAGGCAAGCCAGGCCGCCGATGCGAGCATGGCGAATGCGGGCAAAAGCCGGCCGACCTTCCCGCCCTTCCCGAGGAAGGATGCGAGCTCACAGAGCGGGGCGCTCCAGCTGACCGTCTTGCGCTCAATCCTCGCCTTCATCTTCCTCTCTGCAACCATCATCACAAGCGGCTCGATTATCATTCCTTCACCATCCTCAGAGCCCCTGTGGGGCATATGCGCGTGCACAGGGAGCACCGTATGCACCGCTCGTCTTCCAGATTTATGAACCCATCGTCCGCGAGCGAGAGTGCCCCCGTCGGGCAGACGCGGAGGCAGAGGTGGCACTTCGTGCACCTGTTCCGGTCGTAGACCACCCTTCCCATTGTGCGCTCCGGCTGCACCTTCTCCCTCTTCAGGGGTCCCGACAGCAGCGCCCTTATTTTGGACATTTTGTGGCCTCCTCAATTGCGGCAATTATCTGCTCCGGGCGGGGCGGGCACCCCACCACCTTTATCTTCCCCCTGATGCGCGGATGGCGGCAGCGGAATATGCCCCCATTGATGGCGCAGTTGCCCACGAGCACCGGCTTCCCCCACGACTTCTTGAATTCCCTGCGCGCGGAAACCGAAGCCTTTTCGGTCCCGCAGCCCGTGACCACCACGACCTCTGCCTGCTCGATGCTCTCCGCCTTCTCAAACCCTGCCCCGTACCGCGGCGCGAAGCAGGCGTGGAACTCGAGCTCGCATCCATTGCAGGTCCCCTGGCTCAGGAGAAACACCTTCACAGCGACACCTCCCTTCTCTTTCCCGTGTCCCTGTCCACGACAACGGTGCGGTCGAGGCAGGCGAAGCACGGATCCAGGCTGTTAACCACCACGGGCAGGTCCGACATCGTCATCCCCTTCAGCATTACGGACAGCGCTGGCAGGTTCGCGAATGTCGGCGGGCGGACTCGCAGGAAGGCTGGCGCCAGCTTTCCCGCCCGCAGGTAGTGGAAGTTTTCCCCCCTCGGCGCTTCCACCACCGCCTCCGCCACACCCTCCCGGGACTGTATCAGCAGGTTGGGTTTTCTCACCCTCCCGCGGGGCAGCTCGAGCAGCTGCTCCACGAGGCGAATGCTCTCCCCCACCTCGTCGAGCCGGACTTCCGCCCGCGCGTATGCGTCCCCCTTCCTGCGCGTGGGGACCTCGAAATCCACGTCCCCATAGGCGTGGTATCCAAGGAGCCGAGTGTCCGTGCGAATCCCCGTGGCGCGCGCCACCGGCCCCACCACACCCAGCTCCTCCGCCATTGAGCGGTCCAGCTTCCCTATCCCCTCGAGCCGGGTCGCGAGGACATCGCTCGAGCTGAAAAGTTCCCGCGTCTGCCTGAACCCTGCCTTCAGTGCCCCGAGCTCCCTCTTCAGCTCCGGCAGCATCGCCTCCGGGATGTCAAACATCACGCCCCCCAGCGACACGTGGTTGTAGTGTATGCGCTTGCCGGTGAAAATCTCGAGCATGTTCAGCGCGTGCTCCCTCGTCTCCCAGGCATTCGTGAAGAGCGTGTCCATCCCCACGGAATCGCCCAGGAGTCCGAGCCACAGCAGGTGGCTGTGTATGCGCTCAAGCTCTGCGCCAAGCATCCGTATGAACTTTTCCCTCCTTGAGATGCGCAGCCCGTTTATCCTTTCGAAGGCGAGCGCAAATGCCTGCGTGTGAGCCGAGCTGCATATGCCGCATATCCTTCCAAGCAGCACGATCGCCTTTGGCCAGGTGAACGAGCGCACCCTGCTCTCAATGGCGCGGTAGTTGTATCCGAGCCCGTAGTCCACGCTCGCGATGCGCCCGTCCTCCAGCTCCACCCTGAAGTACTCCGGCTCGCCGAGCAGGGGATGGTGCGGCCCGAATTCCTCCTTCAAGTGAACAGCCTCCTTGTTTTGTGCCCCTCGAACCTGAGCCCGTACTTTTCGGCAAGCTCCCGCTCGTAGAACTCGGCCGATGGGTAGAGCCCGGTGAGGGTGGGCGCCGGTGGCTCCACTTCCTTCCGGATGAACCTGCCATTCAGGAAGAAGTGGTAAATCAGCCTGCCGTCAAAGGATATCGTGACGAGCCTGGCCCCCTTTTTTTTCATGCGCTCAAACACATAATTCTCCATCCCGCGCCTATTTTTACCTTGCCCCTCCTCCCCCTCCGCCGAATCCCCCGCTTATGCCTCCGGAGCTTCGGGGGCGCGCCACGCTGAGCGCCGAGCCATAGCGCACCCAGAACCTGTTTGCGCCCTCAATGTCAATGTTTGGCACGTTCACCCTGAATTTCCTCATGGCCTTCTCGACATTGTCCGCCACCCCGAACAGCGTGGCGAACACGAGCCAGTCCCCCCACATGCGCGTGTCCTC
>WAMX01000068.1 GCA_015522095.1 Nanobdellati archaeon
AACAGGGAGCTATTTATCGGTTTAGATGTGAAGACTTATAAATTATTAACTATGGGGAAGGCATGGTGCTTGATGAAGAGAACAGGAAAGCCGTCAGGGAGATACTCTCCGAGATGGAAGGCGAGGTAAAGCTGCTGCTGTTCACGGGAGACTGTGAAGCGTGCGGGATAGCGGAGGAGCTCATCGGGGAGATTTCCGGGCTCGGAAAGGTTCAGGTGGAAACCCACGGGCTGGATTCCGGCAGGGCAAAGGAGCTGGGCGTTGAGAACGTGCCCACTTTCGTGTTTGAGGGCCGCCCGAACATACGGTTTGTCGGGCTTCCCAGCGGGCACGAGTTCCGCACCTTCCTTGACACGCTGATTATGGTCTCGAAGGGTGAGAGCGGGCTGAAGGATGAGCTCAGGAAGGAGCTCGCAGGAATCAGCGAACCCATCGACATAAAGATTTTTGTCACGCCCACCTGCCCCTACTGCCCCGTCGCCGTGCTCACGGCGCACAGGTTTGCCCTCGAGAACAAGGGCATAACAAGCTCGATGGTGGAGGCAACCGAGTTCCCGGAGATGAGCCAGAAGTACGGCGTGATGGCCGTCCCGAAGGTCGTGATAAACGAGAAGGTAAGCTTTGAGGGTGCAGTCCCGGAACACGTGTTCCTCAAGAAGCTCAAGGAAGCATTATAGGTCTTCCACCCCTCCCTCTTCTTCCTTTTTCACATCGTCCTCCGACAGGTATTCCCCTATCTGAACCTCTATCATCTCAAGGGGAACCCTGCCGGGATTCCGCAGCAGGTGAACCGCACCCCTTGGCACATAGGTTGACTCTCCCGGCCCGACTATGAGCTTTTTCCCATCGAGCTCTATCTCGGCAACCCCGCGCACGACAACCCAGTGCTCGCTCCTGTGGTAGTGCCGGTGCAGGGTCATGCGCTTCCCTGGGTATATGACAACCTTCTTCACCCGGGAAGAGTCATTGTTTTCCATGTAAGTGAAGAACCCCCACGGGCGGTATACTGTCGTGTGCCGGCGGGCGCGCATATCCCGCTCGCCCTTGAGGAACTTGAATACCTCCTTTACCCTCTGGGAGGACTTCCTCGAGCCTATGAGGAGCGCGTCGCGCGTGTCAACAACAACAAGGTCATTGACGTCCACGAGGCTCACGAGCTTCCTCCCATCCACAAGGACAAGGTTGTCGCGGGAGTCAAGGTCAACAACCTCCGTGTTCGTGGCAACCCCCTTCCCGTTGTTCATTATCTCAAAGAAGCTTGAGAAGCTGCCGAGGTCATTCCAGTAGGCGCCGTAGGGAACAACCGCCGCCTTCTTCGTCTTCTCGACCACCCCGTACTCCATCGAAACACCCTTTGCGCTGCCATATCCAGCTTCACCTTCCTCAAAGACCGCAAGGTTCTCGGGGCAGTACTTCTCCACCTCCTTCACGAAGAGCGATGTCCTGGCAAAGAGCATGCCCGCGTTCCAGTAGTACCCCTCCTTCACATACCTGCGGGCAGTCTCAAGATCAGGCTTCTCCACAAAACGCTCAACCCTGTATCCATCCCCCACCGGCTCGCCCGGCTTTATGTAGCCGTATCCCGTGTGGGGGCGGGTCGGCACTATCCCGAGGGTGGCGATGTGCGAGCGTGCGAGCCTGACCGCGCCATCAACACTCCTGCGGAACTCCTCCGCGCCATTCATCGCGTGGTCGCTGGGAAACACACCATAGACATCCTCGCCAAAGCGGTGCATGGCAAGGAGCAGGGCGGGAAGCGTGCTCTTGGCTTCCGGCTCGACCACGAGCTGGTCCTTCTCGAACTCAAGCTTCATCTCCTCGAGCTGGTTGCTGACAATGAACCGGTAGCGCTTCCCCGTGGAGACGAGTATATTGTCCGGCCCGAAGATGGGAAGCAGGCGCTTCACGGTCAGCTGGAAAAGGCTTTCGCCATCAAAGAGCTTGAGGAACTGCTTGGGGTACTCCTCGCGGCTGAGCGGCCACAGCCTTGAGCCAACTCCCCCTGCCAGCACGATGGCCTTAACCACGGTAATACCCCATATTACTTATTTATAATTCTTGCCCTATGAAGCGGGGAACGACCCTCCGGGAATTCCTGTAAACGACAATCCTGCTCTTCCCATCAAAATCCATATATTCATACCCT
>WAMX01000069.1 GCA_015522095.1 Nanobdellati archaeon
CCGTAGAACAACAACAAATGACATCCACGAGATTGCCCGCACCCTCGGCATCGAGGCTGCCCGCAATGCGATAATCCGCGAGCTCCGGGCGGCGATGGAGGGCGCAGGCGTCACGAATGTGGATGCCCGCCACCTCATGCTGGTGGCAGACACGATGACGCTCGAGGGGACAATCTCCGCAATAGGCCGCTACGGCATTGCAGGGGAGCGTTCCGGCGTGCTTGCCCGCGCAAGCTTTGAAACGCCCGTGGCGCACCTGATAAAGGCCGCGTACTCGGGCGAAGTGGACGACTTCAGCTCCGTGGTGGAGGACATACTGGTGGGCCAGCCCGTCAAGGTTGGTACGGGGCTGGTAAAGCTGATGATGAAGGTGTGAGTCATGGAATGGAAACGGGAACTGCAGAAGGCTGCCCGGGAAGGCAATGTGGTTATGGGCAGCCGCAAGGTTATGTCAGGACTCCGTGGCGGCGGCGGGAAGTTTGTGGTGCTCGCCCGCGACGGCGCGCATTACGAGCGCCTTCACCATTACGCGAGGCTTGCGGGTGTGGAAATCCACGAGGTCGAGCGCGGCCATGATCTCGGCGCAACGGTCAGGAAGCCTTTCAGAGTCTCAGCGGTGCTTGTGGTGAAATGAATGAAGCTTACAATAGACAATGAAACATTCGGGTATCTGAGCGCATTCAACACGCTTACGGGGGTAAGTGCCATCGACTGCTTCCTCCCCCACGAGAACGAGATTGTCTATGTTGTTGAGCCCGGGAAGATAGGGATGGCGGTGGGCAAGAATGGCGCCAACATAAAAAAGGTTGAGGGCCACGTGAAAAAACAGATAAGGCTTGTTGAATACTCCAATGACCCCATAACCTTTGTCCGCAACGTGCTTTATCCCCTGAAGGTTCCAAACATATACATTTCCACAAAGAGCAGCGGAGAAAAGGTAATAAATTTAAAAGCTGATGCAAGGCTTAAAAAGGTGCTGCTGAAAGACAGGCAGAAGATGCTAAAGCTGATAGCAGCGCTGGTTGAGCGCCACTTTCCCCAGTACAGGGTTGAGGTGACCGGATGAAGAAGACGAATGGATATTACGCGGCTCGGAAGATGCTCAAGAGACGCAAGTTTAGCCGCCGCCTTCAGAAGGTCTGGCGCCAGCGCTTTTACAAGACGGCGCTCAAGAACGACCCCCTTGAGGGTTCCCCTCAGGCGCGCGGAATCGTGCTTGAGAAGGTGGGTGTCGAGGCGCGCCAGCCACACTCCGGTATCCGCAAGTGTGTCCGCGTCCAGCTTGCCAAGAACGGCAAGCAGATTACCGCCTTCGCCCCCCGCGACGGCGCAATAAATGTGATAGATGAGCATGATGAGGTGATTGTGGAGGGAATCGGGGGCCGCAAGGGGAAGTCTATGGGCGACCTGCCCGGCGTCCGCTGGCGCGTCATAAAGGTCAATGGAATCAGCCTCGAGATGATAAGGACTGGCAGGAAGGAGAAGAAGAGGAGATAGCGGTGGTCAGGCTTTTCAACCGATGGGATTTTGAGGGCATCGCTGTGCGGGACCAGGGTCTCCGCGACTACATTAACCTTGAGCCCGTGGTTGTTCCTGACAGCGACGGAAAGTTTGCAAAGAAGCGGTTTGGCCGAGCCAAATACAATGTGGTCGAGCGGCTCGTTAACAAGCTCATGGTCACGGGCCACGTGAAGGCCTCGAAGAAGCACTTCTTTACCAGCGGCCGGAACACGGGCAAGAAGCAGAAGGCGCTTGCAGCGGTTGAGCGCGCCTTTGAGCTCATTGAAAAGCGCACCAAGGAGAACCCCGTACAGGTTCTCGTGAGGGCCGTTGAGTACTCCGCGCCTCGGGCGGAAGTCACGACCATTGAATACGGGGGAATACGCACGCCCGTGGCCGTTGACACCGCGCCCATCCGCAGGCTCGACCTTGCGCTCGCGTTCCTCGCCAAGGGGGCCGCACAGAAGGCCATCAAGAGCAAGAAGCCCATCCACGAGGCGCTTGCGGACGAGCTCATAGCCGCGGCGGGCAACGACCCCAAGGCATTCTCCGTTGACCGCAAAACCATGCTGGAGAAGCAGTCCGAAGCCAGCAGGTAAATCCCCGCAAGGCGTCCGGTGCTATTACGTCTGTAACGGATGCATATACACTGTTACTTTTTGTTACACCCGTAACTGCTCTCCGAGGGACGAAACACGGCTGAAGCTGCAGGCGACCTTTATACATCTCATCACCTTTAAGTGACCTCGCCATCGCATCATCTATTTTTTGAAATCAGTTTTCAAATGCAAGAATGCATATAAATTCGGAATGTGTGAAAGTGATACCGCGTTTTGCGGAGGGGTGGGTCCCATTGGAAGTTTTGAAAAGGAATGGCTCTGCTGAGGTATTTGACCGGAATAAGCTCATGAGCTCGGTTTTCCGGGCTGTGGAGGACGCGCAGGAGAACAAGGGTCTTGCGGAAAAGGCCGTGGAGGAAGTCGTGAAGGAAGTTGAGAAGCGGGGGAGCATCTCGCACTCGGAGCTCAACAATCTCGTTGAGCGGGTTCTAATAACCCACGGCCTCGTAAATTCTGCCAAGTACTTCCTCCTGTACAGGGTATACAAGCTTGCCCACGAGCTGGAGGGCGAGGACGAGTTCAGAATTGATCCGAGGGACCTGGAATTCACATATAACGCGCTGAAGGCCATGGAGGTCCGCTACCTGCTCAAGGACAAGCAGGGCGTGGTCCGCGAAACCCCCCTGCAAATGCTCGATCGGGCTGTCTCTTTATACACATCT
>WAMX01000070.1 GCA_015522095.1 Nanobdellati archaeon
CTCACACCGAATTTGCCATACACGCCCGGCTCGACAGTGAAGACCGTGCCATTGACGAGCTGCCCGGAGAAGCCCGGGAGCTCGTGGGTGTCGAGCCCGACGCCGTGCCCGAGCGAGTGGGGCATCTTGCCAACCCTCTTCTCCACGGCCTCCTGCACCTTTTTCCCGTCAACGCCGCCCTCAAGCATCTCTATTGCCATCTCCTGCGCTGCGAGGAGGCGCGAGTACGTGCGCTCAAACTCCCTGTTCCGTCCGAGCACGAATGTGCGCGTGATATCGCTCGTGTACATCCTGTATGTGGGGCCGAAATCCACCACAATCGCGTCCCCCCTTTCCAGCTTCCGGCCCGAGGCGGTGGCGTGGGGCACTGCGCTGTTGGGACCCGAGGCAACTATTGTGTCGAATGAAAAGCCCTCCGCGCCGAGCCTGCCTGCAATGTATTCGAGCTCCGCCTTGACTTCGAGCTCTGTCAGTCCCGGACGGAGGAAGTCCCTTATGCCCTCCACGGCCTTTGATGCCATTCGGGATGCCCTGCGGAGCTTCTCGACTTCCCTGTGCGTCTTCACCATCCTCTGCTGTAGCAGCTGCTTCCCCACATCGTTGAATTTTTTGAACCCCCTCTCCTGAAGCTTGCGGTATATGGACACGGGGAGGCGCGAGAAGTTCAGGTCAGGGTCCTCGTCCCCGCCAAGCTGCTCCGAGAGGAGCTCCCAGAACTCCTCCCTGCTTCCATACACGAGGGTCCTCACATAGCGGCGCGCCACCTCCGCTTCAAGCGGGGATGCCAGCACGACCGGCCTGTCCTTCATCACCAGCACTCCCCTGCAGGGTTCCTCTATGCCGCTGAGATAGTAGAAGTTGCGGTCTTCCACGTCGAGATTGAAGATCACAATCATACCGGGCTTAGCGCGCACCAATAAAAAATTGATATCACAACTTGAAAGTAAAATATTTAATCTATGCGTGCCACTGCACTGTGTGGAAGACGAGAAGTACCTGATTGATGCCCTTGTCGCGCTTGAGAGGGACTTTGTGCCCGGGAATGAGGCCCTTGCCAGCAGGGTCGATGCGCTGAGGGAGCAGGAGCAGTACTACCTCATTGAGCCATTCTTGAACTTCATAGATGAT
Source organism: Nanobdellati archaeon (assembly GCA_015522095.1). GTDB lineage: Archaea > SpSt-1190 > SpSt-1190 > SpSt-1190 > SpSt-1190 > WAMX01. The sequence goes on from WAMX01000070.1 coordinate 1,129, forward strand.
GCGCTTACCGAGCTTGACAGGGGGGAGTATGGCGGCTTTGCCGGCGAGCTTGCGTCCTCGGGGATTGTCCGGCCGGTTGCGGACTACCTGAGGCTGAGCGGCAGCGCCGGCTTCAGTGCCGAGGAGTGTGCCCGCGCCCTCCTGCTGACCTACTTTGCGCGGGCTGCAAACGCCGTGATCTACCGCGCGGGGCGCGAGTACGGCGCCCTTGGTCTGGACGAGCTCGGCACGCCTTCCGCGGCTTCCATCTATTCCGCCCTGACCGGGCGGGATGCCTTCTCGAAGGCCGGAAACGGGCTTGTCCAGATATACGGCATTGACTACTCCGAGGCAGGCAGGCCGTTCCTGTCCGCCGAGATGGACGGGAGCGGGAGCCTGAGGGGCGGCCTTATGTGGGAGGACGCGGGCGAGCTTGCATTCCTCAGGGAAATTCTCCCCGACTATGTTAATGAGCTTTAAACTTCTCCGCTTTTCTGTGGCATGCGAAAGCTCAAGATCTGCAGGAAGTGCGGGCGCTACCTGAAGGGCAAGAGGTGGCTTGAGCCCCCGCCCGGTGAGGTGGAAAGGGCCCGCCGGATGGAGAGGCTCGAGCTTTCGCTCTGCGGCGACTGCCAGCGCAGCCCCACGACGCACAATGCGGTCCTTCAGGTCCGCGGCTTCCCCGGGGAGGAGCTGGACGCACTGGTCGAAGAGGAAGTCCGGAGGCACGGGGGAGCGGCCTTCTTCAAGGGCGGTGCCTACCACTTCCGCTTCAAGAAGACCGCCCGGGCGGTTGCCCGGCGTCTAAGGGAGCTTGGCGCCCAGCTCAAGGAATCCTCCAAGATAGTCACCTATGACAACCTCCGCTCCCGCCAGCTCACCCGCCTCACAATCAGCGCCCGCTTCCCCTTCGCCCCGGGCGATGTCGTGGAATACAGGGGCGAGAGATACCTCGTGAGCAAGGTGAGGGGGAAGTTCGTGTTTGCCCGGTCCGGCAGGAAGTTCCCCGTCAGGGACGCGAAGAAGGTTGAGGCATCGCGCCGGAAGGGCTTTTACATCTCAAAGAACCCGCCCCTTGTTTTCATTGAAGAGAGCGGGGAAACGGTGGAGGTTCCCGAGAGCGGCGAGGGCGGGGTTGAGGTTGTGGAGAGCGGCGGCAAGAGGTGGGTGGTCAAGTGATATCCATCTCGCTTGTTGGCAAGCCCAATGCGGGCAAGAGCACCTTTTTCAAGGCAGCAACCCTGCGCGACGTGGAAATCTCTCCCCGCCCCTTCACCACCATAAAGCCCAATGTTGGTGTGGGGCATACCCGGGTCGAGTGCCCGCATCCTGAGCGCGCTCCCTGTTCCCCGCGAAGGGGCAGCTGCTTTGGCGGGAAGCGGTTTGTTCCCGTCCCCATAAAGGATGTTGCGGGGCTCGTGCCGGGAGCGCACGAGGGCCGCGGTCTGGGGAACAGGTTTCTTGATGATGCGATGAAGTCGGAGGCGATACTGGTTGTTCTGGACGGGAGCGGGCAGACTGACAGGGAGGGAAACCCCGGAGAGGGTTCGCCCCTTGATGATCTCGAGTTCCTTGAGGAGGAGTTCGACCTCTGGCTTGAGGGCATACTCAGGAGGCACACGGACGCCGCGAAGGCGGTTTCCGGGCTTGGGTTTGCGCCCGATGCCGTGGAGGAGGCGCTTTCCGAGGCCTCGAACAGCAGGGAGCTTGCCCGCACCCTGCGCATGAAGGGGAAGAAGTGGGTGCTTGTGCTGAACAAGGCGGACCTCGGCGATGTTTCCCTGAAGCCGCTGGAAAGGCGGGGCTACACCGCCGTTCCCGCCTCCGCCCTGCTTGAGCTTGCCCTCCGGGCGGCTGCGCAGCGCGGGCTTGTGAGATATGTGCCCGGGGATGGCGGGTTTGAGGTGCTGCGCGAGCCCACGGAGGCTGAGGAGCGTTCGCTTGAGTTTGCCCGCAGGTTCCTGAAGAAGTTTGGCAGCACGGGCGTCCAGCGCGCCGTTGACGAGCTTGTCAGGGCTGCCGGCTACTTTCCCGTCTTCCCCGTTGAGAACTGCACCCACTGGACGGACTCGAAGGGAAATGTGCTGCCGGACTGCCTGCTGATGAAGAAGGGCTCCACGGCGCGGGAGCTTGCATACGCCATTCACACCGACATTGGCGACAGGTTTGCGCGTGCCGTTGACTGCTCCACGGGGAAGGCCCTTGGTGCGGAGGGCCAGCTTGAGCCCGGCAGCATTGTCAGGATACTAACGAGGCGATGATGCCGCGCACCTCTTCCTCTGGCAGGCTTGAGCGGAATCCAAGGGGGGAAAAGTGCGTGCGCACTCCTCCCGTCTTTTCCAGGACCCTGCTCATTGGCGGGGCGGGAATCTTCAGCTCCCTGCAGAGTGCGTGCAGGTGGAAAAACGGCTGAGGATGGTGCATCTCTCCCGCAATCAGCGCCAGGTGCTTTTTCGCAAGCTCCCCAATCTCCGCCCTCTGCGCCAGCATACCCTTCACCGTCTGTTCGTCCCACAGGTTTCCCATGTATATCGGCCCCACGTCCCTGTAGTCCCCGAGCTCCTTCAGCACCGAGTCCGCCCTCCCTGCCCCCCTTTTCAGCTCAAAATACACGCGGTAGTAATGGCGGTACGCATGGGCGAAAATGGGGCGTGCGCCAATTTCCAGCTTTGCCGCTTCGCGTATTACGAAACCAGCGAGCGCCCTCACCCCTATCTCGGGGTAGTTTGGAAGCTTCCTTGCAGAAAAGCCATACCTTCTCCGCGAAACCCGGGGATAGGTGCCGCACAGCGCCGCAGTGTCCGTGGCGGCCACCGCCAGATACTTCCTTGCGGAGCTCAGGGCGCAGTGAACCCACGGGGCGGGGCTCCCGAAGGGATCGAGGTCCACCGCCCCCGCAAACCTCGAGTGCAGCAGCCTTGATGCGTCCTCCTGCACAACTTCCAGCTCAACCCCGTTCAGCCGGGCGTTTTTCCCTATCAGCCTGACTCCCTCCACCGAACGATCATTCGCCACGACCTTCAGCCCATACCCGGCAAGGCGGACCGCCCGCGCGCCCGTCGCGGCCATCACATCGAGAACGTCCGTGCCCTTTGAAAGGTAGAAAAGAATGGACAGGTCCCGCGACAGCCTCTGGGCCGGATTGTAGAACACCTCCCCCTCCTCCGGCACCTGAACGGCGGGCACGAGCAGCCTGCTCTCCCCTTCCCTGACCTCTTTCAGCTCCACGCCTGCCCCACACGCGGGGCATATTATTACTATTTAACTATTCTGTGGTGGCAAGGAAATAATTATATTGTTATCAGGTTTGAGTAGTTTATGATTGATGAGCGTCTCGTGGACACGATAAAGGAGCATTTTGACCTCAACAGCTATGAAGCGAAGGTATGGCTGGCGCTCCTTGCAAGGGGGATAACGAGTGCGGGCGAGCTTGCCGAGCTTACGGGCGTGCCCCGCTCAAGGACATACGACATCCTGGAAAGCCTGGAGCGGAAGGGACTTGTCATAATGCGCCTGGGCAAGCCAATAAAATACATTTCCGTGAACCCGCAGGAAGTCATAGACAAGCTCAAGAAGCAGGTGGACCTCGAGCTCAGCGACCGCCTCAAGCGGATAGACGAGGTCAAGCAGAACCCCATCTGGGAGGAGGTGCTTTCCCTCTATGAGAAGGGTGTCAAGAAGCTTGACCCGACGCAGGTCAGCGGCGCCATTCGCGGGAGGCACCACCTGCACGACCGCTTCGAGGAGCTCTTCACGGAGGCCCAGGACGAGATAATGGTGGCAAC
>WAMX01000071.1 GCA_015522095.1 Nanobdellati archaeon
GTCATAAAGCAGGGCGGCCGCCGCCGCGGCGCGAATATGGGAATCCTCCGCATAGATCATCCGGATGTCCTGGAATTCATAACTTCAAAGGATGCGGGCAACAGGCTCCTGAAAAACTTCAACATATCCGTGGCTGTGACCGACGAGTTTATGACCGCCCTCAAGGAGGGCAGGGAGTACGCCCTTGTCAATCCGCGGAACGGCGCGGCCGTCCGCACGGTTTCCGCCAGGGAGATGTTCAACACCATTGTCGAGCACGCGTGGACCACGGGCGATCCGGGGATTATATTCATAGACCGGGTGAATGTGTTCAATCCCCTGAGCCACCTCGGCAGGATTGAGTCCACGAACCCGTGCGGAGAGCAGCCCCTGCTGCCCTACGAATCCTGCAACCTCGGCTCCATAAACCTCTCCAATATTGTTGAGGATGGGGACATCAACTGGGAAAAGCTCAGGGGGCTTGTGGAAGCCGCCACGAGGTTCCTGGACAATGTGATTGAGGTAAACAAGTATCCCCTGCCACAGATAGACGAGATGACAAGGAAGACGCGCAAGATTGGCCTTGGGGTCATGGGCTTCGCGGACCTACTCATCAAGCTCGGCATAAAGTATGACAGTGAGGATGCGCTTAAGCTTGGCAGGAAAATTATGAACTTCATAAACTTCTACTCTCACAGGACCTCGATAGAGCTGGCGAAGGAAAGGGGCAGGTTCCCTGCCTATGAGGGCAGCTCTTATGAGCGCGGCTACTTCCCGTTCGAGCTTGATGGCTTCCGGGGTGAGAACATACCCGAGCTGGGTGTTGACTGGGACGCCCTCCGGAAGGAGCTGGCGAAGCACGGGACCCGCAACTCCACGAACACAACAATCGCACCCACGGGCACGATCTCCGTTGTTGCTGGCACTTCAAGCGGGATAGAGCCCCTCTTTGCAGTTGCCTTCCGCAGGATGGTGCTCGATGGGCTGACACTCCTGGAAGTGCATCCGCTGTTTGAGAAGATGACCAGGGAGATGGGAATACACAGCGAAGAGCTTATGGAGAAAGTGGCGGAAACAGGCACGGTGGCAGACCTTCCAATTCCCGACAGGCTCAAGGACCTCTTCCGCACCGCCCACGACATTGACCCTGAGTGGCACATCCGTGCTCAGGCCGAGTTCCAGCGGTACACGGACAATGCAGTGTCAAAGACCATCAACATGCGGCACGACGCCACCATCAGGGATGTTGAGAAGGCATACCTGCTTGCCTACGAGCTGGGGTGCAAGGGCATAACCATATACCGCGACCAGAGCAAGTCCCAGCAGGTCATTTATATGGGCCTGAAGAAGTCCAAGAAGCGCAAGGAGGGGAAGCAGCATGCCGGGAAGGCTTCCAGAAAAATTGAGCTCAAGCTCGAGCGCCCGGCAGTTGTTGTTGACTCCAACTATTCAGGAGGGTGCACGCATTGCGATCTCTGAAGGATGTGGTTGAGAACCTGCCGCGGATAAATGACCAGGGAGAGCCCGTGGTGCTCCTGCTGACGGGCGAGGGCAAGGGCAAGACCACTGCCGGGCTCGGGCAGATTCTGCGCGCGGTCGGGCGCGGCTACAGGTGCGCGGTCTTCCACTTCATGAAGGGCGTCAAAGCTGGCGAGGATGCAGCGCTTGAGAAGCTTGGCGTCGATGTGTACTGGAGCGGTCCGGACCACTTCATGGATGTTTATGACCCGAAGCCTGAGGAGCGAAAGCTCATAAGGAAGTTCTGGGAGGAAGTCAAGGGAAAGCTCAGGGAGTACGATGTCGTTTTCCTTGACGAGTTCAACCTTGCCGTGTTTACGGGCATACTCTCGCCGGATGACCTGAAAGAGGTCCTGGATGTGCCGCCCTACCTGATCATACTCGGGGGCAGGCGCGCTCCGCCCGAGCTTGTTGAGCTGGCATCCGTGGCGAGTGAGGTAAAGCTTCTCAAGCACCATTACCCGAAAGTGGGCGCTATGAGGGGGTTCGAAGTTTGAGCTATACCCTCAACATCATCGGGTTCGGGGTGCAGGAGTCCTTCAAGACGGAGCTGGACCTGAAGTCCGCGCTTTCAAAGGCGGGCGCCAGGTTCCAGAACTACGGCTTCGGCGATTTCCTCTACGAGCTTGCAGGCCTTTCTTACAGGGAATCGCCCGAGGGAATATACACCTGGCTCATCTACACCTCTGACGGGAAGGGGCTCCTGCCCGCCGATGTCGGAGCCTGCGAGCTCTCGCCCCGCCAGGACGTTTATGTCCTTTACAAGTTCATACCCCGCTCGCAGTCCGGCGGTTACATCTTCGAGCCCCTCTCCCGCCGCTCCTTCGAGGAGCCGATCACATATTCGCCTTCCCTGCAGGAATACTCCATCCCCGAGCCCGAGGTCCCGGAGTATGTTCTGGTGGATGAGGAGGAGCGGGAGGAAGTGTACAGGAAGCTGCCCGAACGCGTGAAGGTGGAATACTCTCCCGCCCGGCTGACCTCTCCCGTGGAAGAGCTCCAGACATACCGGCTCGTGCTCCCCCGCAGGAGTGTCGCCCCCCGGCTCTTCATTGCCGAGCGGGAGGACACCTCCGAGCTCGAGCGCTTTCTTCTCGAGACGCTCCAGCTGCGCCCCGTCCTGCTGGCGGAAGCCCCGAAGCTTTTTTAATGGGTGCTTCCGGGTTATGGTAGGTGACATTCATGGCGAAGAAGAAAGATTTGAAGGAATTGCTCCTGGAGCTTATGCATGACAAGGACAGAATCCGGAACATCGGAATAGTTGCCCACATTGACCATGGCAAGACAACCATGAGCGACTCGCTCGTGGCGGCTGCCGGCATGCTCAGCGAAACCGTGGCAGGCGAGGCGCGCTGGCTCGACTCCGACGAGGAGGAGCAGAAGAGGGGGATAACCATCAACTCCGGCTCCGTCAGCATGGTCCACGACATGGGCGAGGACAGCTTCCTGATAAACCTGATAGACACCCCGGGGCATGTCGACTTCGGCGGTGAAGTGACGCGCGCCATGAGGGCCGTTGATGGGGCGGTCGTGCTCGTGGATGCCGTTGAGGGCGCGATGCCGCAGACCGAAACGGTTCTCCGTCAGGCCCTGCGCGAGCGCGTGAAGCCCGTGCTCTTCGTGAACAAGGTGGACCGCCTCATAAAGGAGCTCCAGCTCACGCCTGAGGAGATGTCAAAGCGCTTCTCCAGGATAATTGCCAAGGTGAACAAGCTCATAGAGCGCTATGCTCCCGATGAGTACAAGCAAAAGTGGCAGGTGAGCGTCCAGTCGGGCACGGTGGGCTTTGGTTCTGCGGTCCACAAGTGGGCCATAAATATGGACACCATGAAGTCCACGGGCATAGGGTTCAAGCAAATCCTGGACTACTACGCCTCCGGCAATATTGACGAGCTGAGGGAGAAAGCGCCATTGCACGTCACAATCCTGGACATGGTCATCAAGTACCTCCCTTCCCCGAAGGAGGCTCAGGCATACAGGGTTGCCAGGATATGGCGCGGCGAGCTTGAGAGCAAGGAGGGCAAGGCAATGCTCGCCTGCGATGAGGATGGCCCCCTGATGGCCGTGATAACCAAGATAGTCAACGACCCGCACGCCGGTGAAATAGCAAATGCGCGTATATTCTCGGGCACCATACGCGGCGGGCAGGAGGTTGCCCTTGTTGGCGCGCGGAGCATGGAGCGCGTGCAGCAGGTTGCCTTTTACAAGGGACCCTTCCGGATACAGATAGACAAGATGACCGCGGGCAATATAGTCGCAATAGTCGGGCTCAAGTCCGCGAAGGCAGGGGAAACCGTGGCCTATTCGCTTGACGCGGAGCCATTTGAGGAGATAAAGCACATCTTCGAGCCCGTGGTCACGAAGGCTCTCGAGCCCGAGAACCCGAAGGACCTCCCGAAGCTCGTGGAAGTCCTTGTGAAAATGAGCAAGGAAGACCCGACCTTCAAGGTTGAGATAAACCAGGAGACCGGGGAAATACTTATGAGCGGGATGGGCGAGCTCCACCTCGAAATCAAGGAGAAGTTCATAACCCGCGACTGGAAGCTTGCTGTCAAGTCGAGCCCGCCCATTGTCGTTTACAGGGAAACCGTGGCGGGCCGCGGCGGCCCGTATGAGGGGAAGTCGCCCAACAAGCACAACAAGCTCTACATCTCCGTGGAGCCCCTCAGCCAGGAGGTCCTTGACAGGATTAACTCCGGTGACATTCCGGAGGGCGTGCTCCGCAAGGGAAAGGACGACCGCGTGAGGCAGGAGTTCATAAAGGCAGGGTTCAGCAAGGATGAGGCCAAGAGGGTCGTGGCCGTGAAGGGCACCAACATCTTCTACGACGGCACGCGCGGCATTGTCCACCTTAACGAGATAATTGAGAGCGTGCTGCAGGGCTTCTATGACGTGATGGAGAAGGGGCCCGTGGCGTTCGAGAAGTGCCACGGCCTGAAGGTCATACTTGAGGATGCAAAGCTTCACGAGGATTCCATCCACCGCGGTCCCGCGCAGATAATACCCGCAGTGCGAGATGGCCTGAAGGGTGCGTTCGCCCAGGCGGGTCCCGTCCTGCTCGAGCCAATACAGACCGTGCAGATAGACGCGCCCATGGAATACATGGGTGCCGTGACCGGGCTCGTGCAGGGTCGCAGGGGCAAGGTGCTTGATGTCCTGCAGGAGGAGAGCGACCATGTTTCCGTGGTGGCCGACCTGCCCGTGGCGGAGATGTTCGGCTTCACGGGCGACCTCCGCAGCGCGACCAACGGTATGGGTCACTGGTCCCTGAAGGACAGCCGCTTCGAGCCGCTGCCGAGGGAGCTGCAGGATGGCGTCATACTGTCCATCCGCAAGCGGAAGGGCATGAAAGAGGAGATTTTCGGGCAGTAAGCCCTCCTTTTCCTTATTTTCGAGTTTTACCTTAATGTTTTTATATTCCCCTGCTTTGGGGTGGTGTGGGTCGGAACTGGCTAA
>WAMX01000072.1 GCA_015522095.1 Nanobdellati archaeon
AGGGATAGATGGAGGTGAAGCCCGGCTTCACGGTGCGGATGCCCTTTATCACGAAGGTCTGCCCGGAGATGTCAAGCACCACCTTTGTGCTCTCGCGGAGCGCGGGCTCCGAGAAGCTCGCAAGGAAGCGGCGCACAACAAGGTCGTAGAGCTTCTCCTCCTGCGGCGGGCGGCCGTGGGGCAGCTGCCCCGTTGGGTATATGGCCGGGTGGGCGGGGTCCGTCTTCTTCCCCTCTTTGTAGGGCCTGCCTATGAACCCCTCTGCAAAGGGGTATTTGCGCGACAGCGCCCTTAGTATGGCCTTAAGATCCAGGTCTTTGGGAAGCTTCTGGCTGGAGGTTCGCGGGTAGCTGATGAGCCCGTCTTCATAGAGCTTCTGCGCGAGCTCAAGGGTGCGCTTTGGCGTGTACCCGTAAGCGCGGCTCGCCTCGGTCTGGAGGTCCGTGAGGTTGAAGGGAGATGGCTGCTCCACCTTCGACTGGCGCTTTTCCACGGAGGCAACGCGCGCCGGGGAGCGCAGGGAAAGGAAGGCGGAAAGGGCACGCTCCACATCCTCAAGCTCGGGTCCCTCCGCGGTGAATTTGCCGAGCCTGGCGAGCAGCCTGTAGAAGTACTTGCTGTCAAACTTCTTGATCTCCCTCTCCCTGTCCACAAGTATCTTCAGCGTGGGCCCCTGCACGCGACCCGTGCTCAGCACGCGGAACCCCGCCTGCGAGCGCATAAGTGCGCGGCTCATATTGATGCCCCAGAACCAGTCGAGGTAATGGCGGAGCAGCCCGGCATTTATCATCCCGACCTCAAAGGGGTTGTGGGGATGGGCTTCCTTGAATGCCCTCCGGAGCTCCCCCGGCGTGAGCGTGGAGAACTTCATGCGCTTGAGCTTCCTCGGGTCGCTTATGCCGAGGGCAAAGCGCGCGACATTGTAGCCTATGACCGCACCCTCATTGTCATAGTCCGTCGCAATTATGACCTCCTCCGCCCCCTTCCCCAGCTTCTCAAGGTTCCGTATGTAGGAGCGCGTGTACTCGAGACCCTTCTTCTCGTAGCTGGGGCGCCATTCAACATCGAAGACCGGATAGGTCCAGCTCTTGGTCTTTGGAACAAGCCCGTAAACGTGCCCCACGGCCGGGACCACATACACGGAGCCGACCTGGTAGTAGTATGAGTCGCCGCCCTTGTGGGTCCGGTAATTCCCCAGCGCCTCGGCTATCTTCTTGGCGGCCTTTGGCTTCTCCGCAATGACAAGTATCACGAAAAGAAAAGCGGCGCCGAGTATTAATGGTTTAACAGGAATTTTTTAAACCATCAGGGGTAGCGTGTTGAGTGGCGGAACAGACTGTGGAAAAATTGAGGAAGTTTCTCGCGTTCAGGCCGTGGGACTCCAGCCTTCTGGTCGGGGTGGCCATGGCCCTCATGATATACAGCCGCTTCTACGGGCTCGGGGAGCCCTTCATCAAGGCGCTGGACCCGTACTACTTCTGGCGCATTGCGCAGGCAATATGGACCAGCGGGGCCTGGCCCGGTCCTGACCCGCTGAGGTACTGGCCATTCGGATGGGATTCCGTGGAGCTCGCGCCGGCAATGCCCTACACCCTCGTGTACCTCGGGAAGCTCGCGGGGAACCTGAAGGCCGCCGTGAAGATGTACCCGGCAATCTACGGGACTCTCAGCGTGCTCGCCATGGCCCTGCTCGGCAGGAGGCTGGGCGCGGGCGGCATCCCTGCCCTCGTGCTTGCAATCGTGCCCGCGTACATATACCGCACGGCACACGGCTTCGCAGACAAGGAGCCGCTCTCCTTCTTTCTCGGAATACTCGCGTGGTACTTCATCGCCGCCTCCCTGGAGAGGAAGGACTGGCTGCTCGCAGTATATTCGGGGATCAGCTTCGGAATGATAGCCGCGGTGTGGGGAGGGAAGGTTGCCTTCGTGTCGGCGCTGATACCGATGTTCGGGGTGCTGCTGCTGAAGCAGGACACGAAGAGGATGGCGCTGGTGTCCACGGCGTGGCTCGTGTACATACTGATGAACACAATTGTGCCGAGATACAGCAAGTGGTACAGGGACCCCGTGTCGATGGGCATCTTCGGCATCGCCCTCTTCGGCCTCGCCCTGCACGCCGTGTATTCCGTGCCCCAGCTGAGAAAGTACGGAGCAAAGAGGATACTGCTTGCAGCGGCGCTTGGGGGCGCGGTGGCGCTGGTCGCGTTCTCACTGGCATTCAGAAGCCCCCTGGTGCCCGTCCAGAGGATGATAATTGAGTTCCAGAACCCCGTGAGGAAAGCAACCAAGATAACGCACAGCCAGACGGTGGCGGAGAACCAGCCCGTGAACTGGACGTGGAACCTCCGGGGAAACACCCTCTACAGCAATTTCGGGGTGTTCTTCTTCCTTGCGGTGGGATACCTCTTTGTGCCCATACTCAGGAAGGCGTGGGAGCTCGCAAGGGGGGAGACGGCGGACAGGGTCTATGCGGCGGCCATGGTCCTTGCAGCCGCATGGCTGGTGAAGAACTTCACGCCCGAAAGCATAACATACCTCTTCCTGCTGGGCGTGCCACACCACATAAAATCAAAGGACTGGAAGGGGCTCTTCGTGTCATCCATCACGGCATTCTCCATATATGCGGGCTTCTCGAGGGTGCGCGTGCTGATATTTGCGGCCACGGGCGTGGCGCTCGGAACCGCAATGCTGCTCAGGGAGCTGCTTGAGGACAGGAGGCTGGGAGTCAGCCTCGCGGGGGTGATTCTCCTCGCATACGGGGTCTATCAGGTCTACCCCGCGTTCAGCGCCAATACCCGCGCTCTTGCCAGTGGCTCTCCCTCAATAACGTGGTTTGAGAACACGAAGTGGATGAAGCACAATATCCCTCCGGGGACGCCGGTCGTCACGTGGTGGGATTACGGCTACTGGATGCAGACCCTCGGAAACACGACAACCCTCGGCGATGGGGGGAATGTGGGGCCGGGGTACACGCTGAACTGGTACACCGGGCACTTCTTTGCCACGGATGACTATGAAAACGCCACGGGGTGGTTGGATGACTGGAACCTCACATACATAACCATAGACTACTCCATGGTGCCCAAGTTCTGGGCGTACTCCACCCTCGGGGGCATATCCAATGTCATAAACCAGCTGAGATACAACCCAAGCCCGTACCCATCGGAGTTCGGGCTGATAAACATATATGTTGGCGGCTCGGATGATTACGGTCCGGTGGCAGTGGGAGAGCTCACGATGGGCGACCGGCCGGTGTACCTCCTCGGGCGCATAATCGGAGGGGCAATACGGTGGGAGGGCATTGTGGATGAGTTTGCATACTTCTCAAACCAGGGGACCTTCGCCTGTGACCCCATGGGATACTGCAAGTCCGGAAGCTTCGGGAACTTCGAGCGGCTGAACCAGTCAATAGTGATTTATGACAGACAGGCGGCCTTCCTCGGGGACTTCAGGGCCATGCACTCCACCTTTGCCCGCCTGTGGTTCTTCAACGGGTACAACACGGACTTCCGCCTTCTCACCGACAATGGGGAGACCAAGAACTTCATGTATGTCAGGGGGTGAGGGGGTGGTGGTCGTAACCATAAGCGGGCTCTCGGGAGTTGGCAAGACTGCCACCTCGACGGAGCTTGCAAGGAGGCTGGGCGTGCCATACCACTCTGCCGGGACCTTCTTCAGGGAAAAGGCAAAGGAAGCAGGGATGGGGCTCAAGGAGTTCATGAAGGTCGCCCCGAAGAGCCTGCACGAGGAGGCGGACCGCTTTATGGACGAGGTCTCCAGGAAGGG
>WAMX01000073.1 GCA_015522095.1 Nanobdellati archaeon
CCTCCACACCGGCCTGTACACTATCCTCTTCCCGTCCCGCTCCACTTCCTGCTCTTCATCCCACGTAAGAATCATCAAATTGTTGCACCCTAGCTCCCTCGAAGCCTTGACCAAAGCCCTTTCCTCGCGCTTGCGTGTCTTCTCTTCATCGAGCGAATAGGCGACCTGGATGAGCTGCCTCACGCGCGCGCCCTCCTTCACCACGAAGTCGACCTCGTATCCTTCAGGCGAGCGCCAGTACCTTATTTCCTTTCCAGAGTGCCTCCTTCTGAGTTCCCAGTAGACCATGTTCTCAAGGAGCCAGGTCTCGTTGAGCCGTGTTGAGAATAGCGTGTAGAATATGTTGTCTGCAAAATACACCTTTCGTGGATACTGTAGCTCGTCTTTTATGTTCTTCCCCATAATCCCCATCAATTCATAAAGAAATATTTTTTGAGGATACTCAATGTATTCTGCGGTAGTGGCCTTGCCTATCTTGTGCCCGATTCCGATAAGGTTTCGGTACATTTTGCTTATTGTAATCTCCTTGGAGTGCGCAGCTATTTTGACTATGTCTTTCATTGCGGAGGGGTTGCTCACTTCAAACTGATCTATTATGTCCCGCAAGAATATTGTGTCAAAAAGCTCTTCAGCCCCTTGTTTTTTTGCCAGTGGGGTCGACTCCGTTATAATGGTGGGCATTCCCCCATATTTGAGGTATTCCTCAAGTGCGGAGAGAATTTTTCCCTGCTTGATCTGGGTTTTTCCCTCAGGGACTTTCTTGAGCTTCAGAAACTCCCTGAACGTGAAGGGGAAAAGCCTGAAACTCTTTACCCGTCCCCTGACTGCCCTGGGTAAGTGTTCTTTACTCAATGCCTGTGTTGAGCCAGTGATTATCAGTCTAACCTGCTTGCTCTCCACGACTCGATTGACCCACCTTTCCCATTCGGGGATCGTCTGGACTTCATCCACTATCAACCAGAAATCACCGGAGGCCAAGGAAGAAGCAGCAGGAAGGAGCTTGGTAAGGGTTTCCGACTTTCTTGGAATTCGTTCATCTTCGAGATTTATGTAAACAACTTCCCCTAGGTTTTTAGCCAACTGAAAGCTGAGGTATGTCTTTCCTACCCGTCTAAGACCATATATTGCATTTGCTTTGTTCCCGGCAAGAGTGGGGACTTGCAGGCGTGGAATTAAGTCTTTGGGGGGAATGAGCTCCTTCCACTCCTCCATTATGTCCTTTATCATATTGTACTCACGCAGTACAATCTTATATATTTATCGGACTGGATGTGGGTAGTAGCCACTTCCACACTTTCCCGCTCCCTCTGGCAATTATTTAATTTCTTCAGTAAAAATGAGTATGTGCCTTTCCTCGTATGTATGGACTATGGGGACATACTTGTAGATTCTTTAAAGGTCAAGAAGCGGCAGTTTAGGCTGATGCGCTTATTTGGGGCGGATCTGAGAGAGGATGAAGCCAAGGCGCGGTGGGATAACATTAAAGTCAAAGTCCACAGGGGCGAGCTGAGTGGGAAGGTGGGCTTTAAGATGTTTCTCCAAAACATAATCGGCGATAAGACTCCTATTTATTTGAGGTTTCTAAAGAAATTCAGGGCGGTGTATGTGGATCCTCCTGTTTATCCTGGGGCGGGGAGATTCCTTAGGACACTCAAGTCCAAGGGCGCGCGGCTGGTCATAGTCAGTGACACGGGGGAAGAGAGGGCATCGCTTCTCCGTTCTCTCGGTCCGGCATCAAAGTATATCGATGCCATCTATACTTCCAAAGATTATGGGTTAGTAAAAGGGCGGGGCCTATTGAGAAGGGTGCTGGAGCATGAGAAGCTCCGGCCGGCTTTCTTTGTGTGCCACGATGATGATGAGGCAGAGGAGGCAGAAGAGCTGGGGATGAGTGTTGTAACGATAAGGAACGGCTCCGAGCTGGACCGGGCGTGTGAAGCCATTCTTGATAAGGTGGGTTTACCCTAATTTGCTGCTCTGGAGCTCCTCAAATGCCCTAACTGCCTTTGAGAGGTCCCTCTCGTCTATCAGCAGGATTGTGTCCGTCCAGCAGCTCAAAAACTCCACAATATTTATTCCCACATCCGCAAATTTTGCGAGTATCTCCGCGAGCACGCCGGGTGTTTTCTCAATTGCGGGCGGGCTTTTTATTACAAGCTCGATGAGGTTGTCGTGCTTTTTGAACGCATGCTTCTCGAGCTCTTTTATGTATTTCCTTGGCGCGATTGCAACCCAGATTCCCGGCTCCTGCAGGAAATGGAACTCTTCATTTTCCATGTGCGCTTTCTTGACGAGCTCAAGCCCCTTCGGAAGTTCCCTCCCCAGTGCGACAGATATGCCGCTCCTTATTTCTATCCGCGAGCCCCTAATCACTCTCAGTGCTCTGTTGCGCTCCTGGGGCTTAAATTTCATGCGCCTTAGCGCCATATGGACTGCATGGAACTTCCCGGTTCCCAGCTCTTCTGCAATCTTCCTCGCAAGCCGTGACTTGTTTATCAGACCCTCTGCAAGATGCCTTTTCAGCGAGGCCCTGCTGTCCACGTACCTCTCAACTTCCCGTGCTATGCTCATATACAAATATTAGACACATCTGTATAAAAATATTGGTTTTTAGTCGAATCTGTTTTAAACGGGTTAATCAGAACGGGTACTATGTATGAGGCAGATATTGAAGAAGTGAAAGATGCCCTGCTCCTCTATTCAGGGGGGCTGGACACAAGCGCCATGCTGCTGTGGCTGCAGGACCAGGGGATTGAAGTAACAACCCTTACGGTTGACCTCGGTCAGGGCGAGGACCTGAATGCGATTAAGAAAAGGGCGGTAGAGTTTGGCGCTAAGGACGCGATTGTTGTTGACGCAAAAAAAGAGTTTGTTGAGAATTACATAAAGCCAAGCATACTTGCAAACGGGCTGTATATGGGGAAGTATCCCATGGCAACTTCCCTCGGGCGCCCCTTGCTTGCAATCAAAGCGGTTGAGCTTGCGAAGAAGCTTGGAATAAGCACGATTGTGCATGGCTCCACTGGAAGCGGCAACGACCAGGTCAGGAAGGAAGTAATGATTATGGCCCTTGCGCCTGAGCTCAAGATACTTGCCCCCGTCAGGAAGTTCAAGTTTACGAGGGCAAAGGAAGCGGAGATAATCAAGGAGCACGGGTTTGAGCCGCCGGCCGTTCATAAGGATTATAGCACTGACGAGAATTTGTGGGGCTTGAGCTTCCAGGGTTCCGAGCTCTATGATCCCAAAAACCCGGCATCGGACAAGGTTTATGAGGGGATAAAGAAATACTTCCCAACTTTCAACAAGCCCGAGGATGCACCTTCCCCTGTGGTGGTTTCCATAGGCTTCAATAAAGGGGTGCCTGTGTCTTTGAACGGCAAGGCAATGCCTCTTGAGAAGCTCATTGCAGAGCTCAACTCCCTTGGCGCGAAGTATGGCATAGGGCTGATTGATTATGTGGAGAATTACATCTTCGGGCACAAGGGCAGGGAATTCTACATCGCTCCCGCCGCCACCATCTTGATCAGCGCCCATAATGACCTGGAGCACCTTTTGTTCCCCAAGCAATTGCTTCTTGAGAAGCTGATGTGGGATTTGAAGTGGAGCTACCTTGCGTACCACGGGATGTTTGAGCACAAATTGATGAAAGTGCTTCAGGGGGCAATAACGCAGGCGAATGAGCCTGTTACTGGCGAGGTCCAGATGAAGCTCTCAGGCGGGAGTGCGATGCCCATTGCGAGGAGCTCCCCCAATGCGACTTCCAAGCTGTATGGGTCTGTCGACTTTGATGAGGCGAGCCCGGGTTTCATAGAGCTGTTCGGTCTGGAGGCGAGGTTATGAAGACGGTGTGGAGCAGCAAGCTTCATGGAAAAAAAGAGGAGAATGTGCTTGAGTTTATGGGGCGTGCGGAGGATGACCTCCCTCTCCTCAAATATGAGGTGGCTGCCACGAAGGCCCATGCGCATGTGCTCTGCGAGATGGGCTTCTTGAGCGAAGAAGAGGCCCGCGCAATTGAGTCCGCACTTGATGAGCTTCCAAGCAATGTCACGCCAGAAGGGGAGGACATCCACAGCTTTATTGAGTTATACCTTACGGACAAGCTGGGCGATACGGGGAAGAAGATTCACGCCCTGCGCTCGAGGAATGATCTCATCTCCATGGACATCCGCCTGTTCGTGAGGGATAAACTTACCTCGATTCTTGATTCGCTTGACGGGCTGGTCAAAATGCTGCACGATAAGGCGGGCTCGCTCATGCAGGAATGCCCTGGATTCACCCACTTGCAGCCAGCCATGCCTTTCACCGCGGGCGGGTACCTTGAGGTGTTTGCAGAGTCGCTTGAAGACGATGTGCTTCTTGGGAAGGCATTGCTTCGGGCTGTTTCAAAAAGCACCCTTGGCAGCGGTGCAGGCTTTGGCTTTCCCCTGGATATTCCCAAGGAGAAGTATGCTAAGCTGCTCGGTCTTGAGGGACCGGTTAAAAGTCCTCTGTATGCGGTGGTCAGCCGCCCGAAGATTGAGAAGCTTTACTTACACTGGCTCTCCACGGTTGCTGACAGCATTGAGAAGTTCTGCAGCACATTGATTTTCCTTGTGCACGAGCGCATCTTCACCCTGCCGGAGTTTGCAGTCACAGGTTCGAGCATAATGCCGCAGAAGAGGAATCCAGACCTATACGAGGTGCTGAGGGGGAAAGCGAAGCAGGTAAAGGGAGCGTTCCTCACAGCATACCTGATTGACACGAACCTTGGTGTCGGTTACTTCCGGGACTTTCAGGAGTCCAAGAAGGCGCTCTTCTCAGCCACAGAGCTTATTGAGCTTTCCATCCAGATGCTCGAAAAGCTGGTCCCGGAGCTGGATGCAAACGAGAAAAAGGTGCCGGAGACTTACGCGGTATATGAGGCACTGGAGCTTGTGAAGCAGGGGGTTCCGTGGAGGGATGCTTACAAGAGGGTGGCGGAGAGGATGAAAGGAAAGTGCTGACCCCTCCAATCCCTGAGCACACCCAGCAGGGCCTCATTGCCATTGACAAAACATATTAAATCCCTGAAGAGAGGGCTTTCAATGCCCGCAAGAAAGCCCCAGATCGGCGTTATAGGAAGCACGGCCGACCTCAAATATCCTGAGAGAGTGGAGGCTCTTGCGAGGGAGATCGGGAGGCTGCTCGCGAAAAGCGGGTGCGTGCTGCTTTACGGCGCTGAGAAGGATTACAATTCCCTTGGCACGGCCGCAGCCAGAGGAGCCAGGACGGAAGCGGACTGGTTATTGGAGTGACGTACGGTAAGGGCAAGGGAATCGTTGGTGGGGATTTTACGGACGTTGTGATATCCACGGGCATGGAAAGGGGTGGTGGTATGGAGCTTGTGCTGGCACTTTCCTGCGATGCCATAATAGCGCTGGGCGGTGGCTCCGGCACCCTGAACGAGATAGCCGTGGCATACCAGGCAGATATACCTGTGGTTGTTCTGGAAGGAACGGGAGGCTGGAGCGGGAAACTCAAAGGTACCTTTCTGGATGAGCGGAAGAGATACGTCATCAGGAGTGCGAAAGCCCCGGAGGACGCTGTGAGAATTGCCGTGGAGCTTGCTAAGGAAACTGCGAAGAAGTACGGCTGACCCCATGCTTTTCCGGGATCTCCAATAACCATCTCCACACCGGCCTGTAC
>WAMX01000074.1 GCA_015522095.1 Nanobdellati archaeon
GTGCAAGGGAGAGCTCTTCAGGGTGGTGGATGTCAGGCGCGAGGGGAAGGCAATCGTGCACGTGCTTGACCGGGAGGCACCCCATACCGGAGCCAGGGTTGCCGGCCGCGTGGATGCGACCCGGCGGAGGCACATAATGCGGCACCACACTGCCGTTCACATAGTCAATGGCGCGGCCTTCAAGGTCCTCGGAAAGCAGGTGTGGCAGGCCGGCGCCGAGAAAACCCCTGAAAAGGCGCGGCTCGACATCACGCACTACAAGTCCATATCCCCCGAGGAGCTGCGGGAGATTGAGAGGATATCAAACGAGCTCGTGGTCCAGAACCTGAAGGTCCGGAAGATGGAAATGCCCCGCACGGAAGCGGAGCAGAAATACGGCTTCCGCATTTACCAGGGCGGTGCGGTCCCGGGCTCAAAGCTCCGCACCATAAACATACTCGGGCACGATGTTGAGGCGTGCGGGGGCACGCACTGCGACTACACGGGTGAGATAGGGCTCATAAAGCTTCTCGGCTCCAAGCGCATACAGGACGGTGTTGTCCGCATTGAGCTTGTTGCGGGAATCCCCGCTCTCCAGAAGGTCTGGGAGATGGAGGACACGCTGAACGAGACCGCCGGAGTCCTGGAGGCAGAGCCGCACTCCCTTTCAAAGGCGGCCCGGAAACTGAAGGACAAGCTCAGGGCGCTTATGAAAGGGGGCGAGATAAAGCTTCACGGGAGGAAGATAAAGTGGGCAATAGTGGACCTGCCTGCCAAGGCCCTCGAGGCGAAGGCGAAGCAGGCGGGCGGTACGGTCGTGCTCGCCAACAGGCAGGGCGCGGTTTATGTGGTTTCCGACTCCGTGAGCGCGGTCGAGCTCGCCAACGAGATATGCAGGCCCCTCGGGGCGGCTGCGGGTGGAAACGAGCGGGTTGCCAGGGGCGGGGTCCGCAATGTGGACGGGCTGGAGGATGCCATCAAAAAAGCCATTGCAAAATACTCCTGATCAGCCGGAGCAGGAGCTCAATTATGCCCGTTGGCCTGGCCTCAAGCTCCACGGGCTCCGGTTCCGTTTGGTTTTCCGTCACATTCATGCTGTAGTTTGCAAGGGGGCGGTATCTCACCGGCGGGGGACTCTCAACAGGAATGATGGTCGTGTTTTCCACGCCCCCTCTGTCGTCCGTCACATTCGTGGTCTTTGCCGGCCGGGTTATTATCACCACGCTGCCTCCGCCCCCTCCTCCTGATTTTGGCGGGCTTGCCCCCGTCTTCACCGTGATATTGACCTCTTCGCCCGTGTTGCCCGCCCCATCCACAAACACCACACCTGCCGTGAATGTCGCGGAGGGCGGCAGCCCCGAGAAGCTCGCGGAGGTTGCGGGCGCATCCACGGCCTTCTGCGCATTCCCATAGAGCCTGACAATTGTGCTGTTCCAGGTGGGGTCCTGCGGCGGCAGCCAGCTTACCCTGACGGAGCTGCTCGTGCTGGTGTAGCTCGCCACGGGCGCGGGCGGGGGCGTGAGGTCCTCAAATGTGACGGTGATGTTTGGATCTCCAGCGGGCAGGCGGAACAGCACCTCGTCCCCCCGCATCAGGTACTTCAGCACCTTCCCCTCCTTGCTCACATTTGTGAGGTTGAATCCTTCCGGCTTTCTCACCCTGAACCATGCGCTTCCCTCCCCCCTGACATCTATCTGCCACTTCAGCTCCAGCTTCCCCCTCTCTTTCACAACCCTGCTTGCGTTCACGGCAACTCCCGTTATGTTCCCGAACGCCGCAGCGAGCATCTGCTCCCCCTCCTCATCAGGCTGGGTGAGGTTGACGGGGCGCGTGAAGTTGTGTGCCACGCCAAATATGTCCACAAGGCTGAGGTTGAGCCATCCATCACCAATCCTCAGTGAGTAGCTCACAAGCGGCACCGTGGAATTGATGGCAGTTTCCTCCATGACAAGCTCCTCCGTGGCGTTGAATATGAGTCCGGGAAGGCTTGCATTCACATCCGGCAGCGCAACCTCCATGGAAATGTTGAGCGTGTTGTTTGCGCTGTCCCGCGCGATGAAGCGGAGCCCGTCCACCGCCGTGAAGTTCTCCGTAAAGCCCTCCCATCCCGTGCCGTTCCAGTAGAGCCCTGTGATGTTTGTGGCATCCTTCAGCTCGCACGAGATTTCATAGCTCCCGTTCGCGAAGAGCCCCTCCCTGCGCAGGTAGAGGGGCCCGTCATACCGGGGCGTTATGTTAAGGTCCCCGATGTATGTGCCATTGGTGATGGTGCAGTTCAGCAGAGGTGGCTGCGGGTCGGAGAAGACCCTCAGCTGAGCGGTGGCGTTCCCCCTGAAATAGGGCGAGCGCGCGGTCACGTTTATCAGGTTGGTGCCCTCTGTGAGGTTGAGCGTGCATCCCCTGTAC
>WAMX01000075.1 GCA_015522095.1 Nanobdellati archaeon
CAACAGCACCGTGTTCATATTTGGCAGCGGCCGGGTTGAGGGGCATCCCGACCTCCTGATATCCGACCCAAGCGCTAAGGCATACCACAGCTTCAGGAAGCTCTATCTCACCCCCGAGCAGCTTTTCTATTTAAATTCCCGGGGCATTGAATACCGCCAGATTGAGGGCATGTATGAGCAGTTCATACTGGGTGATTGAATGGATGTGAGAAGGGACTTTCCTTACCTGAAGCGGGGGATTGTGTACTTTGACAATGCCGCGACCACCCAGAAGCCGAGGCAGGTCATTGACGCCCTTGTTGACTTCTATGAAAACCACAACGCCAATATCCACAGGGGAATTCACACCCTGAGTGAGGAGGCCACCGAGCTCTATGAGGAGAGCAAGCGGAAGGTCGCGCGCTCCCTGGGCGTGCCCTCGTGGCGCGAGGTAATCTATGTGAAAAATGCCACGGAAGGGCTGAATCTCGCTGCCAGGCTGATTTCTCCCGGGCCGGGGGACAGGGTTGTCACGACGGTGATGGAGCACCATTCCAATCTCCTGCCCTGGTACCGCTCCAAGGTTGAGTTCGTGGGCATAAACGAGGAGGGCGAGCTTGACATGGCGGAAATGGAGAAAAAGGTGAAGGGCGCCAGGGTGGTGGCGGTGACGCACGCTTCAAATGTGCTGGGGACCATAAATCCCGTGAAGGAGATTGTGAGGCTTGCGCATGATGAGGGAGCGCTGGTCGTTGTTGATGGCGCCCAGTCCGTGCCGCACCTTGCGACCGATTTCAGGAAGCTCGGCGCGGATTTCCTCGCCTTCTCCGGGCACAAGATGCTTGCACCAACCGGAACCGGCGCGCTGCTCGTCAGGGAAGAGCTTGTTGGCGAACTGGAGCCTCCCTTCCCCGGGGGCGACACCATTGAAGATGTGACTCTTGAGGGAGCAGTGTGGGCACCCCTGCCCCAGCGCTTCGAGGGCGGCACGCCCAACATAGCAGGAGCCGTGGGCCTCGGTGCCGCGGTGGATTACCTCAGGCGGCTCGGGATGGACAGGGTGCGCTCGCACGAGCTCAAACTGCTCCGGAGGTTCTACGAGCTTGCAGATGACCTGCCCCTCCAGCTGTATGGTCCCTCTGAGAGGACGGGGCTCGTGGCGTTCAGCGTTCCGGGAGTCCACGCGCACGATGTTGCAGACTTCCTTAACGGGCGGAAGATTGCCATACGCAGCGGCAAGCACTGCGCCCATCCGCTCCACTCCTGCCTTGGCGCCCGTGCCACGGCGCGCGCAAGCTTCTACATCTACAACACCGAGGAGGAGCTGGAGCAGTTTTTCAGTGCAATGAAGGAACTCCTTGAGCTGGTGAAGTGAATGGAAATATTTGCCCTCCAGAAGAAGGCCCTCCGCCACCGGGGGCGGCGGGCCCACGACATCCACTACACCGGCAGGAACACCAGCTGCGGGGATGAGCTGACGTACTTCGTGAAGCTCGATGGTTCGCGCGTGGCCGATGTGTCCTTTGAGCCGGAGGGATGTGCCGTGAGCACCGTCTTTGCATACCTGCTTGCCGAGAAGGCAAGGGGAAGGAGTGTGAGCGAGCTCCTTGAGATGAGCGAGGAGGACTATTTCCGGCTGGTCGGGATGCAGGTCAGTCCGGGCAGGGTGAAGTGCGCCCTCCTCCCGCTCGTGACCCTCAAGGGGGCTCTAAGGCTTATATAGCTCCGCGGCTTATGAGCTCATGCAGGTCATTGGGGACGGGCTTGGAAAGCGGGTTGCCGGGCTTCTCGGTGCGGAGTTTCTGCCCGTTGATGAGAGGGTCTTTCCAGATGGCGAGATGCAGCCCCGCGTGGCTGGAGAGCCGGGGAAGGATGTGGTGGTGTGCCTTCAGAAGAAGGAAGGGGTGAACGATTACCTCGTCAAGCTTTACCTTGTTGTCAGGGCGCTTGAGGGCGCTCGAATTACGCTCGTGATGCCCTACTTCCCCTATGCGCGGCAGGACAGGATCTTCCGCAGGGGCGAGCCGCTCAGCTCGCAGTATGTTGCCGATCTCTTCGACCCCCTTGTGG
>WAMX01000076.1 GCA_015522095.1 Nanobdellati archaeon
GATGTGTATAAGAGACAGCCACGAGCCCTCCCGATATCACGCGTACACCTCCCTGGAAGTCTCATCGAGGGCGCCCCTCGCCTCCTCCACCATCCTGCTGTGGTTGTCCACGTAGGCGGCGTAACTCACATACGCTTCCCAGTTGCCCGGGATGTCCATCCACCCTTCCTTGAAAAATTCCCTCGCGACCGCCTCCACAATCTCCTTCCGCTTTTTCCACGCCTCCTCCATGTCCCGCGCCTTCACCTTCCCGTAGAGGAAATTGAGTATGATCGCTGAGCCATCATGAGCATGCCAGGGATTCTCGCCCAGATATTCCCTTCGCGGGTTTGCAGAGAGCACAACCTTCTCCGTGAACCTTGCCACCTTCCCGTACAGCTGGACATCCTCATTCCTTGCGCTCGGGGCCTGGAACTCCGCCGACTCGCCATCCTCAATCTTCACAATGTGCCGTCCTCCCACCCAGTTGAAGGGCGGGGAATACCCCGCAAGCTTTCTCCACGAGCGGACCCTGTATATTTTGAATCTTGAGAAATCCCCCCTCCTCTGCTCGTCCCTGCTCAGGAACCGGTTGTTTTCGTGCCCGCACCCCCTGTATTTGCTTTCCTGAACTCCTGCAAGCTTCGTGAATGCTATGACTTCCTGCCTCGGCTTCAGGGCGTCCATATAGCCATCCAGCCCTTCCTCGACAGTCATTCCCTCATCAAGCACGAGCACATATCCGCTCCTGCCCGGGAAAAGGCTGGAGCCAATTTCCCGCACTATGCCCAGCAGTATTCCTTCGTTGAACCTGAGCGGCTCGTAGCTCGCGCCAATCCCTGCACCCTTCCACGCGCTCCTGAACATCTCTGGGAAATTCACGACCCTCACTTCGGCCGGCGGGAGGTCAAGCCCCTCCAGATACCTTTCCAGAAGCTCCGCCTCCCTTTCAAACCCCCTGCCGGAATTGGACAGCACATACACCCTGTCTGTGTTGTGGGCCGCTCCTGTTATGGAGCTCCCAATTATCTCAAGGTTTTTCTCAAGTGTCCCGGGCGGGAGCTGTGGAGAAAGGGCGTATGCAGTGGTTATTACTGCGCCCGCTATCTGCCTGCCGCGCTCCATCGGATGCACCTGTTTAATTTGACAGAACTGTCAAGTAATAAATCTTTCTATGAAAATCTTTAAATTTGACCCCTGCTCCCTCTGGCTATGCGGGGGTGTTTTCAAACACGCTTCTGAGTTCTTGAGCAGCCCCCGGAGTGAAGGTGTTGGAAATGATTGAAAAGGTGCTTTCCGGTTTAGGTAAGGTTCTGGACTCTGGAAGCAGGGAGGAGTTCAAGTGGTATGATGTGGACACGAAGCCGCTCACAAAGGAGGCCCAGGAGAAGCTTGAGGAAAAGTTCCGCTCGAGGGGGCTCTTCGTGAAGGTCATCAATGCGGGCTCGGCCCTCAACCGAAAGGAGGGGAGGGAAGTCCAGCGCATCTGGCTCGTTGAATTCGGCTCCGAGAAGGAGCTCAGGAAGTGGGAGAAGGAGTTTGAGGAGCGGCGCAGGAGGGATCACCGCTTCATAGGCGAGCAGCTTGACTGGTTTCACGTTCAGGAGGACCTCGTGGGTCCGGGGCTCCCAATACTCCATCCCAGGGGGATGACCATCCGCAGGGAGCTCATAGATTTCATACGGGAGCTGAACGGCCAGATGGGGGCGGAGGAGGTATGGACTCCCCACCTCGCACGCGCCGTCCTGTGGAAGGTCAGCGGCCACTACGAGCACTACAGGGACAAGATGTTCATGTGGGAGCAGGATGGCGAGGAATACGGGCTCAAGGCAATGAACTGCCCCATACACATCCAGGTGTACCGCTTCCAGCCCCGCAGCTACCGCGACCTTCCCATGCGGCTTGCCGAGTTCGCCACCGTCTACCGCAAGGAACAGAGCGGGGAGCTGCACGGGCTTTCCCGCGTCTGGTCACTGACTCAGGACGACCACCACTATTTTGTCCGCCCCGACCAGATTGAGGGTGAGATACTCTCAATAATCCGCGCGGCGCTCAGGGTTTACGAGGTCATGGGGATGGACTACCAGTTCAACCTCTCGACGAGGCCGGATGATTCCATGGGAGGGGATGAGCTCTGGGAGAGGGCCGAGTCCGCCCTCCGCGCGGCGCTTGACAAGGCGGGCATAGATTATGTTGTCAAGGACAAGGAGGGCGCATTCTACGGCCCGAAGATAGACGTGGATGTCAGGGACAGCATGGGCAGGTGGTGGCAGCTCACGACCATACAGGTGGATTTCAACCTGCCCGAGCGCTTTGACCTCAGCTACACGGATTCCGATGGCTCGAGGAAGCGCCCTGTGATAATTCACTTCGCACTCCTCGGCTCCATAGAGCGCTTTATGTCCGTCCTTATAGAGCACACTGCCGGTAGGCTTCCCCTGTGGCTTGCGCCCGTGCAGGTAAGGGTGCTGCCCGTGGGGGACTCGCATGTCGAGTACGCGCAGGAGGTTGTCAACGCCCTCCGCTCGTCGGGGCTCAGGGCAGAGCTCGATGAGGAAGGGACCCTTGCCAGGCGCATAAGGCGTGCGGAAACGGAGAAGGTTGCAGTGGTTGCCGTGGTTGGTGAC
>WAMX01000077.1 GCA_015522095.1 Nanobdellati archaeon
ATTACGAGGCAATAAAGAGGGACATACGGTGGCTCGGGATTGAGTGGGATGAGGTCTTCGTGCTGTCGGAGCACTTCAGGGAGCTTGAGAAGGGGGCAGAGGCACTAATTCAGGAGGGGAGGGCGTATGTGTGCTCCTGCCCGTCCGAGGAGATAAGCAGGGGGCGCAGGGAGAAAAGGGCAGACCCCTGCAGGGAGAGGTCCTCCCGCGAGAGCCTTGAGCTCTGGGAAGGGATGAAGGCGGGTGAAAGGCTCGTCCTGCGGTGGAAGGGAGATCCCGCCTCGGAGAATTCCGTGCTCCGTGACCCGACGCTCTACAGGGTGCTCGATGCAGTGCACCCGCACACGGGGGAAAACCACGTGGTCTATCCCAATTACGATTATGCAAGCGCCTTCACGGACGGCATGCTCCGGATTACCCACGTGCTCCGCAGCGAAGAGTTCCTGATGAGGGAACCCCTTCACCGCGCGATAATTGACGCGGCCGGTCAGAAGCCGCCGGTGTATGTGCACTATGGGAGGTTTGAGCTCGAAGGCACGCCCACGAGCAAGAGGCTGATAAAACCCCTTGTTGATGAGGGCAGGGTGGAGGGGTGGGACGACCCGAGGCTCGCCACCATAATGGGGCTTCGCAGGAGGGGGATAGTGCCAAAAACCTTCGAGGACCTTGCGGTGGCCACGGGCCCGTACAGGGGGAGCTCGCTCATCTCGTGGAAGCTGCTGCACGGGCTGAACAGGAAGAACATCGACCCCATTGCAGGAAGGTTCTTTGTGGTCATGGAGCCCGTGGAGCTCGAGCTGGAGGGTCCCGAGAGGGAAGTGGAGCTGCCGGTGCACCCGAACAGAGACATGGGAGTTAGGAGGCTCAGGCTGAGAAGCCCCATCTACATTGAGAAGGGGGACGCAGGGGGAAAGCTGCGGCTCAAGGGAGGGTATAATGTCACGGTGGAGGGCGGAAGGGCAAAATTTGCAGGGGAGGAGATAATCAGGCCGATAGTCCACTGGCTCAGCGAGCACATTGAGGCGGAGCTGGTCGTGCCCGAAGGACTGGACCGCCCGCTCAGGAAGCTCAGGGTCCTTGCGGAGCCCGCCATAAGGGAGTTCAAGGGCGAGATAATCCAGATGGAGAGAATCGGGTTTGCGAGGATAGACTCGCGGAGCCCGCTGAGGCTCATAAAGATTGAATAAATTTATAACTCAGAAATGACTTCAAATAACGTGATAGGTGGCGCATTCGTGCTGTCGGCCCACTCCCTGGGCAGACATGTTCCCGAGTGCTACCTGCAGGAGAACCTCGAGATTGTTGGAAGTTCCATTGCCTCTGCGGCCATAAACACGGACAGAGTGTATGTGGGTTTCAACTCGGGAAGCGGGCAGTTTGAGGCTGAAGCGAGAAACCTGAAAAGATACATTGACGACACGGGCATCCCGGGAAAGATTGTTGCGGTGGATATGGAGGGGATTTACAGGGATGCGCTTGCCTCCCTTGAGCTTGACGAGCTGAAGGACGAATACGAGTTCAACGGGGGCATAAACATTGCCCTTGCAAGGATGCTGGGGGCGAACCTTCTGGGTGCCCGCGAGGGAGAGTACGTACTGGTCCTTGATGAGGGGATGACGGTGAACCCGGCGCTTTCAAGGAGGCTGGAGCGCATAAGCCCGGAGGATGAGGTCCTTGTGGTTGACTGGATTGCAGGGACGGGTGACGGAGCTGTGAGGGGCGGAATGAGGAATGGGATATGGTGGAGCAGGGAGGGTCAGAAAGAGCGGAAATTCCTGAAGCTAAAGGGGAGGAGGATGAGCAGGCGGCTGGTGAGGGACGTCCTGGACAGGACACGGGAGAAGGCGGCGGGCTCGCAGGAGCTGAGGGAGCTTTTCAAGCAGAGGTATGTCGGGGGCAGGCACCTCGCAAGGGTGGAGGGGAAATACTGCACGGAGTTCCAGGTCCTCATAGACCCCCTGAGGGATTGCAGCCTCTATGAGGACAGGCAGATCTATGGGAGGGTCTCCGTGCTTGGGAGGGAGTATGTGCTCTCCGCCAACCCGAAGAGGGTCCTGAGGAAGGTTGAATGGGCGGCCAAGTATGCGGTGAACAGGAGCATAAGCCAGGCGTTCAAGATGGTCAGGATAGGGGACAATCCCTGGGAGCTCTGCAACTATGATTCAAAGAAGGGAAGGGCAATAAGCAGGATCAATGAGGAGCTCATGATGGAGGAGTATGGCGGGCTGGAGGAGTTCATCGAGGGGCTTGGAAGGAGGGCGCGCTCGGCAGCGAAGCGGAACCGCCGCCTCCAGAAGTACTCCCTGCTCGTGGACAGCTACCTCGAGATAGTTGACAGCGCAAGGGCCGCATTGAAGGACAACTCCATCGAGTACCGCTCTCCCTGAAGCAACCACGGAGTAAAGAAATTTAAATTACCGCGTTGCATCCAGGTGTGAGCTCGAAAACACACATCATCGCCCCTTACATTGAGTATGTGAGCAGGGAGGAGGGCCTCGGCCACCCCCGGGAGTACAT
>WAMX01000078.1 GCA_015522095.1 Nanobdellati archaeon
ATAACCCGGCGCCCGACAACCTACCGCGGGGGGATACCCTTCCAGGTGGAGGTCGCAATTGCCTACGGGGGGAAGGCGGGGCGCACAACCGAGGATGGCCGGCGTGCGGAGATAATGCGCTTTGCCAACAAAACGCCCCTGCTTTTCGACTCCGGATCCTGCGCCATAAACAAGGCGGTAAAAAGCGTGAACTGGAAGAACTACCACATAAGCGACCTCGACAGCGCGCCCATGACGGTCATAGTAAACCTGATCTCGCCGCACGTGCCATACAAGTCTGCGGGCAAGCAGGCCGTCGCCGACGAGCCGGAAATCGCCAAGGAGATAAGGTTCGCGGTTATGGATGCCGCCCGCGCCCTGAAAAAGCACCTTTCGGGCATACACCGCGAGGCCATGAAGGCAAAGCGCCGCGGGATTTTCCTGAAATATGCGCCGCAGGTTGCTGAGGCGCTTGCCATCATAACCGGCAGGAAGAAGGAACCCATTGAGACCATGCTTGTGGGCATAATCGAGCGGAGGGTTATGCAGAAGGAGCAGGAAGAGGAACAAAAATGATATATACCTCCCGTGCTCACAGTGATTGTGAAGTTCCGCCAATCTACATATTGAGACAGGTTCTCGGAGAGGCGGAGCGTGAGCGAGGTGAATTCTGTGCTGGATATAAAGCTGTTCAGGGAAACCCCTGAGGTTGTTGAGGCAAACCTCCGAAAGAGAGGTATGGACACTGCGGTTGTGCAGGAGATTGTTGATATGGACCGCAGGTGGCGCGAGGGCGTCGCCAGGCTGGGCGAGCTCCGCCACAGGCGCAACCAGCTCTCCATAAGGATATCCAGGGGAGAGCGCGAGCTGGTGGAGGAGAGCAAGAAGCTCAAGGCGGAGATTGATGCGCTTGAGGCCGAAACTGAGAAGCTCGAGGCAGGAATAAGGGAGAAGCTAATGCGGATGCCCAATATCCTGCACGAGGCCGTGCCCGTGGGAAAGGACGACTCGGAGAATGTGGAGCTGCGAAGGTGGGGAAAGCCCCGAGATTTTGGCTTCAAGCCGAAGGGGCACATCGACCTCCTGTTTCCCCGGTATGCGGACACCGAGCGGGCCGCCAGGGTCTCCGGCGCACGCTTCTACTACCTGAAGGGGAAGCTCGTGCAGCTCGAGTTTGCACTGATACGCTTTGCCCTCGATTTTCTCCAGAAAAAGGGCTATGTTCCTGTGCTTCCTCCCTATATGATTCGCAGGAGGGCAATGGAGGGTGTGACCGATTTCACAGCCTTCGAGGATACCATCTACAAGGTAGAGGGCGAGGACCTGTATATGATTGCGACGGCAGAGCATCCCATTGGTGCAATGCACATGGACGAGATACTTGACGGTTCGGAGCTGCCGCTGAAATACGCGGGCGTCAGCCCGTGCTTCCGCATGGAGGCCGGCTCACACGGGAAGGATACCAAGGGGATTTTCCGCGTCCACCAGTTCGAGAAGGTCGAGCAGTTCATCTTTGCGCGGCCCGATCAGAGCTGGAAGCTCCACGAGGAGCTTATTGCCAACTCAGAGGAGCTCTTCAGGGCTCTGGAGATTCCCTACAGGGTGGTAGATATCTGCACGGGGGACATAGGGTATGTTGCCGCGCGAAAGTACGACCTCGAAGCCTGGCTTCCAGGGCAGGGCAAGTACCGGGAGATGGTGAGCTGCAGCAACTGCACGGACTGGCAGTCCCGCCGGCTGAATGTGCGCTACCGCTTCTCAACGGGGGAAAAGCCGCAGTTTGTCCACACCCTCAACAGCACGGCGCTTGCCATACAGCGCACAATGATAGCAATTGCGGAGAACCACCAGCAGGAAGACGGCACGATACGCCTCCCGAAGGCGCTGCACAGATACCTGGACTTCAAGGAGCTTTAAGCTCCTTCCAGTCCCCTTTCAATCTCTGCAACCCTGTCGTTGTCGCACCACATTTCCACCCTCAGGGTGTCGAGCGTGGCTCCGTTCTGCAGGGGCAGGCTGTCGCTTACCGTGCCGCGCGTGTTGCGGAGCACATATATGTTGTTGCCCGTTTCAGTCCCGATGCCGCGGTACCTGAATGGTCCATAAACCACAAGGTAACACGACTTTGGCTCGGGAGCGGAATATCCAACTGAGAACGAGAGGGTGCCGTTCTGGAGAACCGCCCTGCTGACTGAGAGGGAGGGCTTGACCTCCGTCCACGCGGGCAGCACAAACAGAAATGCAAGCACTGCGAGCGAGAGCACAATGGCAAACTCCTTGTCCACCTTACATTGATTGGCGAAGATTTTTAACCTTTTGCCGTGTTTTCTCGCGTGAAGGTACTTGCAATGGCGGACATACACGGGGACCTTGACAGGCTCTACAGGCTGATTGATTCACTGGAGGAAAAGCCGGAGCTTGTGGTTGTTGCGGGAGACCTTACGCCCTTTGGCCCCGCGGAGCTTGTCCCGAAAATTCACTCTGCCCTGAAGAAGCTGTCGCCCTATGTTTTTATGATACCGGGGAATGAGGACACCCGGGAGGTCCGGGAGAAGATGGAGGACATGGGGCTGAATATGCATTTCAAGCGGAAGGACTTTGGCGACACGAGCTTCATCGGCTTTGAAGGGGCGGTGTGGCTGGAATCTGGCGGGGAAGTGTTTATGAGGTATGACCCCCTCCACAAGCTGCTTTCAGAGGCGCCAGAGAAGAGAAAAATAGTG
>WAMX01000079.1 GCA_015522095.1 Nanobdellati archaeon
CCTGATGGTCAGGTTCCTTGAGGTCGAGTACACTGGATACCTCGAGAACGGGGAGGTTTTTGATTCCACAGACCCGCAGCTGGTCGAGGGTGCAACCGGCCCGGTTGTCATCGTGCCCGGCGAGGGGCACCTCCTCGAGGGGCTTGAGAAGGAGCTGGAGGGGATGAAGCCGGGCGAGGAGAGGGAGGTGGAGCTGGCACCGGCGGACGCTTTCGGCGAGCGCGATGCGAAGAAGATAAAGCTCTATCCCCTGCGCGCCTTTGCCAGGGACCAGATACGCCCCTACCCCGGGCTGCGCGTCACCGTGGACGGGAAGCTCGCCACCATCAAGTCGGTTTCGCCCGGCCGCGTTGTTGTGGATTTCAACCACCCGCTCGCGGGCCACCGCCTCCGCTACAGGCTCAGGCTCATCAGGGAGCTCAGTGACCGGAAGGAGCAGCTGGAGGGGCTGCTGAAGTTTCACTTTGGCGAGCCCAAGGAGTTTGAGATTGAAGGGGACACGCTCCGCGTGAGGGGCGTGCCCGACTACTTCCGCGCCAGGCTGGAAAAGGAGCTGCTCAAATTCTTCCCCTTCAAGAAGGTGGAGTTTACCTCCGATGGTGATTACAGGCAGATGTAACAGTTTTAAAAATACCTTTTACTTTCTTTAACAGGTGAGAATATGGATAGTCTTATTAAGGCGGCTCAAAAGCGGGCTAAGAAGGAAAAGGTGAAGAAGGGTAAGGCTCAAAAGAAGGGCAAGGAGTTTGAGGAGTTTCTCGCAAGCCACGTGCCCCGCATAAAGGTGCTCGGGGTTGGCGGCGCCGGCGGGAACACGGTTATGCGGCTCCTCGAGATGGGTGTCCAGAAGGTGGACCTCATTGCCGTGAACACCGATGCCCAGGACCTCTCAAAGATCAAGGCGCATGAAAAGATTCTCATCGGCCGCGAGACCACGCGCGGGCTTGGTGCCGGTTCCGACCCCTCTGTTGGGGAGGAGTCTGCCAAGGAGAACGAGGCGGACATACGCAAGGCTGTTGAGGGCGCCGACCTGATATTCGTTACCTGCGGTCTTGGCGGGGGTACCGGCAGCGGTGCCGCGCCCATTGTGGCCGAGGCCGCGAAGAGATCAGGAGCCCTCACGATTGCCGTGGTGACCATGCCCTTCGACAATGAGGGGCTCCTTCGCTGGGAAAACGCCCGCTACGGGCTTGAGCGGCTCAAGGGCAATGTGGATGCCATAATTGTCATCCCCAACCAGAAGCTGCTCGACATAGTTCCCGACCTGCCCATTGTCACGGCATTCCGCGTGGCCGACGAGATACTCGCCAACGCCGTCAAGGGCATAACGCGCATGGTTGCAAGCCAGGGCCTCGTCAATGTTGACTTTGCGGACCTGAGGGCCGTCATGCGGAATGCGGGCGGCGCGCTCATAGGACTCGGCGAGAGTGACAGCGAGCGCCGTGCAGAGGAAGCGGTCAAGAAGGCGCTTGAGAACCCGCTGCTCGACATTGATGTGCGGGACGCCACGGGTGCGCTTGTGTACATCGAGGGCGGCAAGGACCTCAAGCTTGAGGAGGCTTACAAGATAGTTGATATCGTGAGCGAGCACCTTGCCAAGGATGCCCGCCTCATATGGGGTGTCGGGCTCCCTGATGAATCGATGGGCACCACGATGAGGGTCATTGTGGTCGTCACGGGCGCGGACCTGAAGACGCTCTACTACCCGCAGAGGGAAGAGCTCGAGAAGCGCGAGAAGGAGAAGGTCAGCAGCGAGCTCGGCATTGAGTTCATCGAGGTAGAAGAGTGATGTTCGAGGATTACCGGCGAGTCCTCAAGACAGCCAAGCGCCCGACCCGCGAGGAATTCAAGCGCTCTGCGTGGCTCGTGGGCATCGGAATGCTCGTGATAGGCGCAATGGGATTGCTTATAAACCTCTTTTTCCAGCTCTTGAATATGCTGGTTGAGAGGTGGAAGTTTGGTGGTGTGTGAGATGATATTTGCAGTGAGGGTGACGCTCGGCAGGGAAGAATCGGTCATGGAAAAGATTGCTGAGGCTTCCCGCCGGTTCAAGTACAGGATATACTCGCTCTTCCTGCCAAAGGACGTGCGGGGTTATATATTCGTGGAGGCCGAGAGCCCCGACGAAATAAGGATGGCAATCCGCGGGATAAACAACGCGCGCGGCCTGGTTGACCGCCCCGTTGAGCTCAAGGAAGTGGAGAAGTTCCTTGATTCCAAGCCCGCCGAGATAAAGCTCAAGAAGGGTGACTTCGTCGAGATAGTCTCGGACCCCTTCCGCGGCGAGAAAGCGAAAGTTATAAGAATAGACCTGATAAAGCGGGAGGTGACGGTCGAGATGATAGAGGCGGCGGTGCCCATTCCCCTCACGCTGCCCATTGAAGCCGTCCGGATAATCAAACAGGGTGATTGAGATGCAGGAAGTCAGAGTGCTTGTTCCGGGAGGAAAGGCCACGCCGGGTCCGCCACTCGGTCCCGCCCTGGGTCCGCTGGGCGTGCCGGTGGGGCAGGTCATTGCCAAGATTAACGAGGCAACCAAGGAGTTTGCAGGGATGCAGGTCCCCGTTGTTGTGAGGGTTGATCCCGCAACCCGACAGTTTGAGGTTGAGGTCGGGGTGCCACCCGCGTCCGCGCTCATAAAGAAGGAGCTTGGCATTGAGAAGGGCACGGGTGATGGCTCAACTGTGGGCAACCTGAGCCTTGAGCAGCTCCTCAGCATCGCCCGCGTCAAGAGGAAGCAGTGCCTCGGCAGTTCCCTGAAGGAAGTTGCCAAGGAGATTGCAGGCACCTGCCTCAGCATGGGCGTGACTGTGGAGGGAATGCCTGCCAGGGAGTTCCTCAAAAAGGTGGATACCTTCAAGTTTCCCGAGGAATAGCGCTTAAATAGCCCTGCTTCCCTTTCTTTCTGTGAGGGTGCTGGTTGACGGGGAGGAGCTCAAGAAGATTGAGCAGAAGCTCGGCCCCCTGAAGCAGGCGGGCAGGGAGAAGCTGAAGTGGCTGCTCCCGCCGGAGTGGAGCGAGAAGCAGTTTGAGGGGGTTGTGGTGGAGGTGCCCGATTCGAAGGCGCCCGAAATATTCAAAAACTTCCGCGTCAAGGCTTTGAGGAGGGATGGGCGTGCTTAGGCGTTCTTTCTCGAGGGGATGGGAGCTCTTCAGGCAGAACTTCCTTTCCCTTGCCATTGTGAGTGTTGTGCGCTCCCTGCTGCCCCTTGCCGCCCTGCTTGCGTTCCTGCTCTCGCTGCTTCCCCTCGTGCTCGGCGGCTTCAATGTCCTCTCAAACCCCCAGCTGCTCTCGCTCGTGCCCAGTGGCTATCTCGGCTTTGCAGGTGCGGTTGCCACCCTTGCCGTGGTGGCGGCAGCGGCCGCACTTCCCTTTTTCCTCTACCTCAACCTCTCAGCCGTCGTGCTTGCCCACCGCAACCGCCTCAGCCTCCGCGGCAGCTTCTCGCTTATAAAGGGGGAATACGCGACCCTGCTGGTGGACACCTTCGTGTACTGGGCGATTCTGGGCTTCCTCGTCCTTGAGACATCCTTCCTCTACCTC
>WAMX01000080.1 GCA_015522095.1 Nanobdellati archaeon
CGAAGAGGTGACAAAGATAACGCTTGAGAGCTGGAAGAAGGGAGCGGATGAGGAGGAAGTCAGCTACC
This sequence comes from Nanobdellati archaeon, assembly GCA_015522095.1. Lineage (GTDB taxonomy): Archaea > SpSt-1190 > SpSt-1190 > SpSt-1190 > SpSt-1190 > WAMX01. The sequence continues at coordinate 69 of WAMX01000080.1, forward strand.
GCTGGTGATTACAGGAGCTTCAGCCCCTCGGTTTCTTTCAGGTCGCCGTCTTTTGCAGGTCCTATGCCGAGGGCCGTCACCGTTCCCGGCGGGAGCTCCGTGAGGCCAGCATCCCTCACAAGGTAGGATGGGATGCTGCGCGAGTCCGCCCAGGCCCTGAGCTCAAGGAGCTTCTCAAGCGGCGCCGTGAGCACAATCTTCCTCTCGCCTTCAGCCTCCCACTCCGAAACGAGCTCAGGTGAGAGCTTCTTGGCCTTCCTGTATGCGCCAAGGGAGGCGTGAGCCACCTGAGCTGCCTTCTTTCCGCAGCTCATCTTCACATCCGAGTTCACGACAATTACCTGCTTCATTCCCTCACCTGTAAAGTATCGGTCCCTCTATCCTTACCGCCTGTATGTTCCCCGCATCGTCGCGGAGCGAGAGGGCATATGTGGCAAGGCTTGTCCCATAGCCAAACTCAAGATCGTGCCCGCACCTTATAACCCTGCACCTGTTGAACTCGGAGTCAGTCAGGCAGAGGTATATTTTCTGCCAGTTCGGGATGGCGTTCACGAATTCGCCGACGGAATACCACTTGCTCCCCCCGCACGCAATCAGGCTTGAAGAGCGCACAACATTTCCAGAGGGGTCGTAGTTGAGCCCGAGGAGATTCATAAGGTTCAGCTCCTCCCCTTCGAGCACGCCAATCGGCACATAGGGCAGCCACGGGTCCGCCTGAACCACTGGAACGCCATACATGCAGAAGTCCCCAAAGGAGCAGTCAAAGACGAGCCCGCAATCCCCTATGACGACCGTCCTGCCGCCCACGGTCACCGGCGCGGTGTTGCAGCTGTCGCGCATGTAATCCGAGAGCTGGCCCTGGAGCTCCAGGGACGCGTCTATGAGGGTGGCTGCATCCCTGCCGGCGCGGTCAAGGGTTTCCAGCAGCTCCCTTATGTCCGAGAGCTCCTCCGAAATATCGTCAAGTGGATACCCCCTCACTTCCTTTTCAAGCTCTTCCTTCGTTATGTTGCCGTTGAGGAAAAGAAGGGTGTGATTCTGCAGGTCCATGAGGTAGGTAAAGCAGTACAGCGTGTCGCACGAGTCGCTCGCCTTCTCAGTGAATTCAAAGATCGCGCTGGCATAAATCCGCGGGTCGAGATTGGAGGGGCGCTCGATGCCCATCTCAATGAACTCGGAATCATCAAGGCTGTCAAGGAAGCTCGCGGTGGAGTAGTAGCCCTTCGATGAGAAGTTTGTGACAAGGCCGGAGCGGTAATACCCCCCAAAATCGGAGAATGCCCCCGCAAGGTCGAGCGAAGTCTCGTATATGGTCTGCAGCTCTTCGGAGGTTCCCCTGTAGAGGGCGACCATATGGGGGGAATAGAACACACCCGTGGATTCCTCGCTGAGTATGTTCACAAAATCCGGGTTCTGGGCGAGGAAATACTCTATCTGCGGGTAGTCTGTCCGGGAGATGAGGGGCACAACCCCCATGGCAACCCACTTTGAGAGCCTCTTCGACAGGAGCACCCTTGCATCCTGGATGGGTTTTCTCAGGCCCCTTTCCACAAGCCTCAGTATATCAGGGTCTCCCAGGCGTGATAGCCGTGTGGTGTCATCAACATACCTGCCGGCCCTGCTAAGGGAGTTTTTGGCGGAGATGACCTCTGCCTGATACCTTCGGAGGGACTCGCCAAGCTCCCTGTCCTGCCGGGCTGCCTTGCTTTTCACAAGCTTTTTCAGGTCCTTGTACTCCTTCTTCAGGTCCTTCAGCCCCTCCTCAAACTCCTCAATGCTGTCAACAATCTTCCCGTCTATGTTGGCAATGTAGAGTGCAAGCGCATCCCTCTCATCGCTAAGCCGCTTGAGCTGCGTGTCCATGGTAAGGAGGGTCTGGCACAGCTCCGGCTCCTCCTTGCAGTCAATCACGACATCCCCCTCCGCGTTCTTCACGCGCTCCGATAGCTTACTTGTCCTGGAGGATATTCCCTCTGCATCTGTTGCAATCTTCTCAGAATCCTCGGCAATTTTTGGAACACCTTTAAACGCACTTGTTTCAGGAAGCTTTTTTGTCGCATCGGCAAGTTCACTGGTCGCATCCGCTATTTCTTCCAGCAAATCTGCAAGTGCCTCCTTGTTTTTGCTCTTTACCAGCACTGCCTCCCCCTCTGCCGATGATTCCGCAAGTTTGCGGGCATCCGCACCCTTGGACGCAACCTTTGAAAAGGGCCCCGCCTCCTTAAAGCCCTTGGCAGCCCCAAAGATTTCCTCTAAGGCGGTAGCCGCCTGAATAACCTGGTAGGCGTTGAAGAC
>WAMX01000081.1 GCA_015522095.1 Nanobdellati archaeon
GGCATACAGGAGGTGGCCGGTCGATTTGAGCGAAGAGCCCATAAAGAAGCTGTTTGAGCTGTATGTCCGGTTCCACAGGGAGGAGAATGATGAGCTGGCGGAGGAGGCAAGGGAAGAGTTCAGGAAGCTGGAGAGGGGGGATGAGGGGGCGAGGAAGCTGTGGCAGAAGTTCAGGGAGCTGAGCATCAAAGAGTTCCAGCGCATATACGACCTCCTGGAAATATCGCCGCTTGAGGATTACGGGGAGAGCAGGTGGGTGGAAAGGGGAAAGGAGCTCGCTGATGAGCTCCTGAAGAAAGGGATTGCGCAGGAGAGTGAGGGGGCCATTGTTGTGCCCGTGGAAGGGAAGCCGCCGCTCATACTCAGGAAGAAGGACGGGACGACAATATACGCCACCCGGGATCTTGCGGCGGGGATCGAGAGGTTCAGGAAGTACCGCCCTCAGCTGATGGTTTATGTTGTGGGGAACGAGCAAAAGCTGCACTTCGAGCAGCTGTTCTCCGTGATGCGGCGCGCCGGGGTCAGTGCCCGGCTCGAGCACGTGGGTTTCGGACTCATCAGGCTCCCTGAGGGCAAGATGAGCACGCGAAAGGGCAGGGTCGTGTTCCTCGAGGATGTGCTCAGGGAAGCGATTGAGCGCGTGAAGGCAGTCATGAAGGAGCCGGATGATGAGATAGCACGGATAATAGGGACGGGAGCAGTAAAGTTCGCGGACCTCAGGAATAACCGCAGCAGGGACATCGTGTTCAGCTGGGATATGCTGTCGCTGGAAGGGGAAACGGGACCTTACGTGCAGTATGCGGCGGTGCGGGCAAAGCGAGTTGTGGAAAAGTTCGGGAAGGGGAAACCGGGCCTTGATGAGCAGACGCGCGGGATTGCAAGGAAGCTTGCGCTCTTCAGGCTGTATGTCAGGCGGGCGGAGGAGGCATTCCGGCCAGACATACTTGCAAACTATCTCCTCGAAATCGCCAGGGAGTTCAATGAGCTCTACGCGCGGGAGCGGCTGGGCGACATCCCTGAAAGGCTGTGGATTGCGGAGAAGACGGGAGAAATCCTTGAGAAGGGGCTCTGGCTCCTCGGAATCAGGGTTCCTGAGAGGATGTGAGGAATCTGAAAGCAGGTTACCATCGCTGAGTAGCTAAGTAATATAAAGAGAAAACCCCACTAAATGTTATGCGGGAAGCCTCGCACGGGTATGTGCGGATTATGACAGAGTGCCTTGATGAGAAAACGCTTGAGATGGTCAGCGGACTCGAGGAAAGTTTGCCCGCAGTGTACCGAATCTTCGTGAAGTCCGGCGACAGGACCCTGAGGGAGGTTCTCAGGTCAGCACGCAAGCGGGAAGGCGGGGAAAGGGAGGTCTTCCTGCGCGCAGTCAGCGAGGTTGCATACGGGGCGGGCGACAGGGCGGTCAGAAAGGTGGCAAAAAGGCTCGAAGGCTATGACTCTGTGCCGCCTGAGCTCTGGGTGGGCCTGAAGGACATTGCATACAAGTGGAAGGATGTTATGGAGGACGTTGCGGGCGCAATATCCGTCCAGGAGGAGCAGATAGCAAAGGCCTTTGTCAGGCAGCTCTCAAGGGAGATCACAGGGGACAGGGCAGAAAGCTATGCCAGGATATTCAGCAACAGGGCAATTGCGCGGAACCTCAGGGGATATGGAGAGGATCCTGCCATCGCAGAGGCCATTGTGGGCGTTCTCCTGTCAAAGTACCCGGACACGATGGGCATTTACGAATCGGCAAGGTTCTTCAGGAGGAAGGAAATACGCGGGCTGATTTCGAAGTTCAGGGGGGACGCTGAGGCGGCCGAGAAGGCGGCGCGCCTCGTCTATGACATCCTGCTCTCCGACGGGCGGAAGGAGGCAAGCCGCGTTGCGGAGGCCGTTTCTGCCTACGACAGGGACACGGCGAAGGAAATCCTCGCGAGGCTCTCGACATACCGGTTCCGGAGGGCGCTCGACATCTACGGCACGGGGAAGAACATGTTCGCAAGATTCCTCAACCTTGTGAGTGACCCCGACTTCAGGGAGCAGATTGAGCGCGGGGAGGCAGACATCCGCACGCTCGAAGGAATATGCAGGAATGACGGGCTTTACAGGGCCGTCGCCCTTGTTGGAAACTACCGGAGCTGAGCCTCCCTGAAACCCGTTGACGGTGGGGAGGAAAAGGTCAGAATTCCACTCCTCATCACGCCCGGAGGTCAGAGGGTGTTCACCTTCATCACCAGAAGAACCTGCTCCGGGAGTTTATTTAGTAATCTATTTTAACTCAAGAGTGTATAAATTCTATGGAATTCAGAAGGATTGGAAGGGACGAGCTGTGGTACAGGAGGGAAGAGGACTCGCTCTGGGTGAACCTTGCCCTCGGCGTGGAGCTTGCGAAGGACCTTGACTCGGACGAGATAACGCTCTATGTCAGGGACGGCAAGTCGTACCGGCTCGAGGTCGATGGCGCGGAGATCGCAATACCCTACGATATGAAGAAGCCTGCAGTCCCGTCGAAGCTCTTTGACAGGACCCACAACAAGGACACATACACCCCCATTGACATCATAAGCTCTGCAAGGATAAAGGGATACAGCAGGGAGAAGCTCACAAAAACCTTCCTCGACATACTCGAGAACCCCGAGAAGTATGCTGTGGGCTTCCGCGTGACATACATGGGGAGCAAGATCACACTCGACAGCCTTCAGGACTATGTGGGGCGCGAGCTGGAAGTCGCAAGCAGGGGCGGCAGGTACAGGCTCGTCCTCAAAGACCAATGAACAGGGACATTCCCTTTATTTTCCACTCTTTTTTCAGCGAGCCACCCTCGGAGTAGTGGACCTCGCTTGCACCCACGCGCTTCACAAACTCCTCCTCGAGCTCCTTTACCGCGCTGACAAGCCGGTCGTCGCCCCATATGTGAACGGGCAGGGTCTCGGACGGCTTTCTCCCTGCCTCCTTGCGCATGGCTCGAACCCGGCGGGAAACTTCCCTCACATAACCTTCCCTGAGCTCCTCTTCACCGAGCTCGGGATCAATTACGAGCCGGCCATCCTGAAGCGCGACTTCCTCGCCGCGGAAGCCCGACTCTATGGACCTGACATTTGCAAGCTCCCTGACGAGGCTCTCCAGCTCCCCGAGGTCAAAGGGCACGCTTATGCGGCGGAGCGGATACCTGAGCCCGATGCCCTTCTCGTCCCGGTATGCAAGCACCGCCTCCACAACCTCAAACGCCCTATCGACCTTCTTCTCAAGGTCTGCGTCAATTTTGGAACCATCCGGCTCGGGGTAACTCTCGAGGAAAACGCTGTCTTCTCCGCCAAACCTTGCAGAGAACTCCCCGTATTTTTCCTCCGTGAAAAAGGGCGCAATGGGGGCAACAAGCCGGAGCATACCGTGGTGGAGCTGCTTCATGACCTCAAGCGGAGCGGTATCCCCCTCCCTGACTCGCCCCTTCACGAGCTTCATGTATTTCCTGCTCCAGTCCTCGACGATGAAGCTGTAGATGGCCCTCATCGCGTGGTGCAGGTTGTATGACTCAATCCCTTCAGTGACCTTCTTCACGAGGGAATTGTACTTGCTGAGTATCCACCTGTCCTCAAGGCGCAGCCTGCCTCCGCCCTCCCTGTAAAAGCCGAGCAGGTAGCTGTGGAGGTTTGCCCACACGTGAAACATGCGCCCGACTTCCTTCCGGGCCCGCTCGGGACTGAACCTTATCAGGTCCCATGGCGCGGACTCCCAGAGTATGTAGAAGCGGAGCACATCGGGCCCGAGCTGCTCGAGGGCCTCGCGCCCCGTGACAAAGTTACCCTTGGACTTGCTCATCTTCTCGCCCTTCTCATCAACCACCCAGCCGTGCATGCTGACCCGGCGGTAGGGCGCCTTCCCAAACAGGGCAACGCCCGGAACAAGCAGGGTGTAGAACCACCCTCGAATCTGGTCCTGCCCCTCCTCTATCCAGTCAGTCGGCCACATCTCAAAGTTCTCCCTGTTGTAGGGATAGCCCGGAACTGCGAAGCTTGCCGCCCCGGAGTCATACCACACATCAAGCACGTCACTCACACGGCGCATGGTCTTTCCGCATTCCTCGCACCTGAAGGTCAGCCCGTCAACAACATCCCTGTGAAGGTCCTCCACGGGCTTTCCGGACAGGCGGGAAAGTTCCTCACTCCCGGAAACAACCCTCACGTGCTCGCCACAGGTCCATATTGGAAGGGGGATGTTCCAGTACCGCTGCCTGCTGAGGGTCCAGTCCTTCGCGCCTTCGAGCCACGAGACCATCCGCTCCTTTGCAAAGGGAGGGAGCCACTCGACCTTCTCCGCCTCGCGTATGAGCTGCTCCTTCAGCGGCTCAACCTCCAGAAACCACTGCTTCGTGAGGCGGAAGACGAGCGGGGACTTGCACCGCCAGCACACGGGGTAGCGGTGCCTTATGCGCTGCTCCCCGAGAAGCAGGCCCCTCTCCCTGAGGTATTCAACAATCTTCGGATTGGCATCCCTCACAAACTCCCCTTTGAAGGGTTCCACGTCCCCGGTGAACCTGCCCGCCCCATCAACAGGGCTTATTGCCTCGAGGCCGTAGAGCTTCCCCAGTTCAAAGTCCTCCGGGCCGTGGCCGGGCGCGCAGTGAACCACCCCCGTCCCTTCCTCAAGATTTACAAACTCCCCGACCTGCGTCTCTTCCTCCGTTTCCTTCTTCGCCGCCACCTTTCCCCCTACCTTCTGCTTTATCACGGGCCTGCTAAGGTATATCCTGCGCGCCTTCCCTGAACCATCAAGGGCACGCTGGGCGGAGCACTCCACAACAGGATAATACTTCAGGCCCTCCAGCTCCTTTCCCTTGAAGGTCTCAACAACCTCGTAGCTTACTTCCAGCTCATCCAGCCGGGAAAGCAGGGCCTTTGCAATAACCACCTCCCCGTCCCCGACCCTGACACGGGCGTAGTCCGCATCGCCCCTGACAACAAGCGCGACATTCCCGGGAAGGGTCCAGGGAGTGGTTGTCCAGACAGCTATGTGAAATCCCTTCTCGGTTGGAAACTTCACAAACACACTCAGATCATCAAGCTCCCTGTACTCATCCGTGACCTCATATCCGCTGAGCACGGTCTGGCAGTGAGAGCACCAGTAAAAGGGCTTCTCCCCCGCCACAAGCAGCCCCTTCTTCCACAGCTCGGAGATTGACCACCAGACACTGTCCATATACTCCTTCTGAAGGGTCAGGTAGGGTTCGGTCCATCCAAACCACACACCCAGTTTTTTGTAAAAATCCATCCACATGTCTATGTTGCTCGTTGCAAACTCCTTGCACTTCTTCATGAACAGGGATATGCCCATCCGCTCAATGTCCTCCTTGCTCTCTATGCCGAGCTCCTTCTCGACCTTGTTCTCTATGGGGAGCCCGTGCGTGTCAAAACCGGGCTTAATCCACACCCTGAACCCCTGCATTGCACGCATCTTTATGAAAAGGTCCTTTGCAGTAATCCCGCGGACATGCCCCATATGGGGCTCCGCATTCGGATAGGGCGGCCCGTCGAGGAGCCAGAACTTTTTTCCCCTGCGCGAGGAAACCTTGGAGATGACCTCCGCCCACAATTCCTCCGGCTTCACTCAGAAAAAAACCAAGAAGATTTTTATAAGTTTCCTGCTCCCGTTTATGTGAGCCTGTTACTGAAGGGTGGCCTTGCGCTGACGGAGAGAGGTATTGAGCGGAAGGACATTTACATTGAAGGGGGGAGAATTGTTGAGCTTTCTTCCCGGGAGGCGGACCACGTAATAAACATAGAGGGGATGGTGGCCATTCCAGGGCTCATAAACCTCCACACCCACATGTCAATGAACTATCTCAGGGGGTTCGGCGACGATAAGAGGCTTGAAGCGTGGCTTGAGGAGGACATCTGGCCGCGGGAAAAGAAGCTCACGGCCCGGCTTGCATACCTCACGGCCCGGCTGGGCATAAAGGAGGCGCTCCAGTTTGGCACAACATCCTTTCTGAGCATGTATTTCTTCGGGGAGGAGGTCGAGCGCGCGGCGAATGAGCTCGGAGTGCGTGCATGGGTGGGCGAGGCGACAATCGACTTTTTCGACGAGGACAGGAGGGAACAGGAGATAAAGAAGACCCGAAAGTGGCTCGGGAGGCAGAGGGGGCTCGTAACACGCGTTTCAGCCCCGCACTCAACCTACACCTGCTCCACGGAGCTGCTGAGGGAATCCCACAGGCTTGCGGAGGAGGCTGGAAGCTTTATGACAACCCACATAGCGGAGACCCGCGAAGAGGTGAGGAAGGTTCAGAAGCTCACGGGAAAGACTCCCTTCCGCCACCTCGCCGCCATTGGTGCGGCCCGCAGGACGGTCATGGCACACGGAGTGTGGCTCAGCCCGGTGGAGGCAAGGCGGGCGGCCCGCGAAGGGGCAAGTGTTGCCCACTGCCCGACCAGCAACCTGAAACTCGGCTCGGGGATGGCCCCCGTGAGGAGGTATATCGCGGCGGGGCTGACCGTCGGGCTCGGGACGGACGGTCAGGCAAGCAACAACAGCCTTGATATGCTCAGGGAGGTCAAGATGGCTGCCCTGCTCCAGAAGCTCAAGAACGTGGAGTTCCCCTCACTTGAAGCCCTCAAGATGGCAACATCATACGGCGCCAGGGCCCTCGGCTTTGAAGGGGGAATAATCGGGGAGGGGCGGCCCGCAGACATTGCTGTCATCGACCTCCGGAAGCCCCACTTCCATCCCATAGCGCACAGGAACCAGATAATCAGCCACCTCGTGTACTCGGCATCCGGCAGCGATGTCGCATACACAATCGTCAACGGGCAGGTCGTATATGATGGGAAGGTGGAGATGGAAGAGCTTCCGGAAATTGAGGGACTTATGGAGAAGCTGGGGCTCACAGCTTGAGCCCGCGGAGCATCTTCGGGTTGAGCCCCTTGAGCCGCCCCTTCTTGAGTTTCCTGACCATCTTCTTCATCATATTGAACTCCTTAAGCAGGGCCTTGACATCCCGCTCGCTTGTGCCGCT
>WAMX01000082.1 GCA_015522095.1 Nanobdellati archaeon
AATGATATAACAACCGTGCAAGACTTAAGCTTTCCTGTTATACGATAAACAGAGCCCCAGGAGGGAATCGAACCCTCGACCTGCTGATTACAAGTCAGCCGCTCTACCACTGAGCCACTGGGGCACAGTTAAGAGTCTCAACCATCACTTAAAAAAATTTGGCGGGATTGGTAAACACTTAAAAATTACAAAAAATAGAATTTTATGCATAACACCCGGGTGCCTGGAGAGCGGGCACCAGTCAGCACAGGAGAATTTATGGACGCGTTGAAAGGTTTTATGGATGATGTCGCCGAGGCGTATTCGCTCCCGGAGCAGGACAGGGCATCCCTCTACATGAATCCCAGCTACGCGGCGGTGTACCTCTCGCAGAAGGAGCGGATTCCGGAGCTGTCCCCGGAGGTTCGGATGATATACCTCCCCGTAAGTGTTGCAATCAAGAGCTGGAAGGGCGAGGAGGGCATAGAGGAATATGTGCGCGACCTTGCCCGGGAGGTCAGGGAGTACAGGGAGACCAACGGCAGGCTCAGCAGAATCTCGTCCCTCCTCATTGACAGGCTCGTGGAGGATCCGACACAGTATGTGAATGCCGCCCGAAAGTATTTCGCCCCGCTCGTGAGGGAGGCATCGGCCGTTGAAGTCTGAGCCCGGAATGGCTAAATAGCCGGAGGGGCTGTATTTGCTGTGAGGGTCTGGTTGGCTGCTGCGCTCGCTGCCCTCGTGGTGGCCGTGCTGCTCGCCAGGAGTGCCCCCTCTGAGAAGGGCTGCCTTACCAGTTCGGACTGCGCATGCGGCATCAGCATCAGGACGGGGGAGTGCTTTTACGGGAACAGGAAGTACGTGAATGAGTCCGTCCAGTGCCCGGACTTCTGCACGGGGATTGGAGGTCACCTGAGGCTGGCGTGCATACAGGGAGAGTGCAGGATGGTGCGGGTGGAGCCATCAGCCGAATGAAGCCCTGATGAGCTCTCCAGTGTAGTATGTTGCCAGCACGACCAGCACCGCAAGCAAAATATGCTCCGCAACTATGCCTGGGGAGCCCTGCTCTGCAGCGAGCTTCGCGCTGAACCCCGCCACGAGGATGAGCCCCCAGAGCGCGCTGGCAAGCACCGCCATCCCGAGGGGAAGAAAGAGCACGGGCAGAAGGAAGCTCATTGCAACGAGAAATTTTGTGACAAAGGTTGCAAAGGTTGAGAGCCAGACCTCGCCGGGAGAATGGACGCCCTCAGACTCCTCCGACACGTGGATGCCAAGCGCGTCCGAGAAGGCGTCCGCAATTGCAATGGTGATTATCCCCCCTATGACTGCAAGACGGGACTGCGTGCCGGAATACAGGCCGACAATCAGCCCGAGGGTCGTTATGACGCCCGAGTTGAGCCCGAAGCTCACCCCAACCGTTAGGGAATGCTTCAAGTGGACTGGGGGGGAGTCGAACCCCCGACCTCCGCCATGCCAAGGCGGCGTCATTCCACTAGACTACCAGCCCAACTATGGGGTCCCGTGCCACTGCGTGGCGGGGCGCAGCGAAAGGGACGAAGCCCCTTCGACGGACCGGGCTACAGGCCCACATATGTCCTGCCGGGCCCGAAGGGCGAAGGCGGGACAGGGGTGTCGAGAGGGGCGAAGCCCCTTCGGGCGGGCCACTCCACAGGCCACCAGCCCAACTATGTGGGGTCTCCTGTCGGAGAGTGGGCGCCCGGACCCCTCATTTAGAAGAGTGGGATTCACAATTTAAAAACACTGCGCCCGGAGAGGGGGAGAAATGTTTAAATTTTACCAGGAATAAAGACGGTGGGAAAAGAGTGGAACCCAGAAAAATAGAACTGGAGGAACTTCTGGACAGAATATATGCCCTGCCCAAGAGCGGCAGGCCAAAGGTTGTGGTGGTTGCCGGAGAGAGTGCAAGCGGAAAGAGCTACCTGGCAAAGAAACTGGAGGAGGAGCTATCGTCAGATGGGCTAAGAGTGTCCACAATATCAACGGACGACTTCTACATAAATGAGACGCGGGAAGCTGCAGCTGGCATAGGGAACTACGACCATCCGCTGCTGGTTGGCAGAAACGGGAAAGAAGTGAGGGAGGCGGTGTCTTCAGGGCTGACCGACGGAAGGATAAATGTGCCCGTGTATTCCTTTGAGACTGCGTCAAGAAAGGGGTACAGGCAGGTGAGTGTTGGAGATGTGCTGATAGTTGAAGGGCTGCACGCCATAGACTTCCTCGGCGCCCTGGGCAACATAACCGTGTATGTCGAGCCTGCGGATAGCAAGGAGCTCGTATTCAGGAGGCTCGTGAGGGACATAGAGCGCGCAAAGCTGACCCCGGACAAAACGCTTGAGTTCCTGGCAGGAGCCGCGGCAATGGCAAGGATACATGTCCGCCCGCAGAGGGAGCGCGCAGACTTCCTGCATGTGAGCGAGTACTCAATACTCCAGGATGTAGGAACCCGGGAATACCAGGTGAAGATATCCAGGAGGGATTTCGAAAGGCTCGAGAAGTCCGAAGAAAAGACGTTTGAAATAGAGGACACATACTACGGGGACTGGCCATACCTGAGAATCAGGATGATTCAGGAAGGAAGGCACAAGCGGGTGGAACTTGCATACAGGGAAAAGAGGGAAGAGGAACTGAGGGAAGTGACGACATGGAAGTATGTGAGTGACAGGGAGGGTTTCTACACGCTCGCGCATACAGTCGCCCAGCTGATGGGGCTTGAGCCATCGGGCGGCGCAGTGAGGAAAACAAGGACAGTGTACCGCGCATCGCAGGAAGGGATCAGGATATACCGGGATGAGGGCATGGGCAGGGAGGTTTATGAGATTGCGGCAGATTCAAAAGCGCTTCTGGAGGGGTACCTGCGAAATGAGGGGGTGGAATGGGACACCCGGAGCTACCTGGATGTGCTCAACGCGCCGGAGCGGCCGCGGGTGTTTTACGTCCTGCCCACGGGAGATATACACGAGCACCTGAGAAGGTTTCTTCAGGGGGCCCAGGGCCCCTCTTAATTATTTTACAGCCATTCCGCCGGCGATTCAGGCGAGGGGATTTGCCAGTCGGGCCCGCGTTGCTTGCTCAACATTCACGTTCGTTGACGTTTTGTTTTTGGTCAAGGTTATAGAAACTGCTTGTGTCGTCGAGCCCGGAGGGCGAAGATGGCACCTTTTTGGTCGACCGAAGGGGCTCCGCCCCTTTCGAAACCCCACAAGGCGTCCGAAGGACGCCTTCTTTTTGGTCGAGCTTTTTTAAAAGCTCGTGAGTGCGGGGGAAGGGATTTGAACCCTCGCAGGCACTAGCCAC
>WAMX01000083.1 GCA_015522095.1 Nanobdellati archaeon
ACCCACGACCCTGGGCGACTTCGGAACCCCTTCCACCCCGTAGCCGCCAATGGTTATGAGCTCGTGTATGCCAATACCCCTGGCGAACTTCAGTATCTCCCCTGTTATCTCGTAGTGCCCCTGTGGTGTCATGCTCTGGAAGTCCCCCGTCAGGAAGACGATGTCCCTTTTTTCGTGCTTCAGGTAGTAAAACTCGTTCTTGGGGAGGGAGACGACGCCCTTCCCGTCAATGAAAACGTGGTATGGGAAGTGGTCGCTGTAAAACTCCGCAAACTTCTTCGCCTTCAGCTTCTCTATGAGGTATTCCACCGCCATTTTCCCGACATTCCCTATGCCCGGGAGCCCCTCAATGAGTATTGGCTTGTAGAGCAGCGGGCGCTCAAACACCTTCCACTCAATCATTTACCACACCCCTTGCCTTGAGCCGCTCCCTCCAGTAGCGGTCTTCCCTTGAGAAGCGGGGAGGGTGGGCGGACACCGTTGCTTTCTTGCAGTGTTCTTCTTTGAGCGTGTATTCATCACAAACAACGCATTTCTTCAGCTTCACACCGTCCCTAAATGCGAGAGTATAAAATGCTTTTTATTCGGCCACGCCCTGTAAAACTGTGAAAATTGCCCTCACCGGAACGCCGGGCACGGGGAAGACGGCGGTGGCGGCCGAGCTGGCAGGGCGGGGCCTCAATGTGCTGGACCTGAACTCCCTCCTTGTCCCCTACCGCCTTGAAAGGGATGAGGCCCGCGGCAGCTGGGTTGTGGATGTGGAGAGGGCTGCCCGGGAGCTTGAGCTTCCCAGCGACTGCGTGCTTGAGGGTCACCTGAGTCACTTTTTCGATGTGGACTGGGTGGCGGTCCTGAGGTGTTCCCCCGGGGAGCTTGAGCTGCGCCTGAAGGGCAGGGGATGGCCCCCCGAGAAGGTCCGCGAGAATGTTGAAGCGGAGGCCCTTGGCATTATCTCGTCGGAGGCACGCGAGCTCCACCGGAACGTGTGCGATATTGACACCACCGGCAGGACCCCCAGGCAGGTGGCGGACAGGCTTCTTTCTGAGAGGGGCAGGGCCTGCCCCGGGCTGGATTTCCTCGACCTTCTTGATGGGTAGGTGACTGTTGAGGTGCCAGGACCTCAACTTCTTTAAAACCCCGCGTGAGACCCTTGCATGGAAGAGAACCTCCAGACCAAGATAATCCAGCTTGAATACCTCAACCAGCAGATTCAGGCGATGCAGGCACACCTGTCGGAGATAATGAAGGCGGTGGATGAGCTGAGCGTTCTGAAGGTCGGGCTGCAGAACATGAAGAGCGCCAGGGCGGGCGATGAGGTGCTCATCCCGCTGGGTGCGGCGTCCTATGTCCACGGGACGCTCTCGAGCGTGGACAGGGTGCTTGTGAGCATAGGCGCGGGGATATACATGGAGAAGCCGATTGACGAGGCGCTTCCCATTGTGGACAAGCAGATTGAGGAGCTCCAGAAGCAGGAGGAGACGGTGGTGGGGAATGTCACGCTCCTCAGCCAGGAGGCCGAGCGCCTCTCGCAGGAAGTCAATGCTGCCCTGAAGGCTGGTGGGAATGTTTAATTTCCTGAAGAAGAAGCTCCAGAGGGTTGTGAAGCTCCCCAGGAAGGACCTCATTCCCGAGCTGGAGATGGCCCTGCTGGAGGCGGGGGTTTCCCTCGAGGTGGTTGATGACCTCGTTGAAGCCATCAGGGGGAGCGAGGACCAGAGGGCCGCCCTGAGGGACGCGCTTCTGAAGGGCATGAAGTCCGCCCGGCTTTCCGTGGAGGGCAGACCCTACGTGATTATGCTCGTGGGAATAAACGGCACGGGCAAGACCACCACCCTTGCCAAGCTTGCACACCTGCTCCAGAAGCAGGGGAAGAGAGTGGTCGCGGCGGGGGCGGACACCTTCCGTGCGGCGGCAATCGAGCAGCTTGAAGAGCACTGCAACCGGCTTGGCGTGCCCCTGATAAAGCAGAGGTATGGCGCGGATCCAGCGGCCGTGGCGTATGACGCCGTGGAGCATGCGCGGGCGAGGGGTGCGGATGTCGTGCTCATAGACACATCGGGCAGGCTGCACGTCGATAGCGGGCTTATGCGCGAGCTGGAGAAAATCAGGAGGGTGGTGAAGCCACAGCTCAGCCTGCTGGTCGTGGATGCCACGACGGGGAATGACGCCGTCGAGCAGGCGCGCGCCTTCAGCAGTCTTGTCGATGGGTTCATTGTCAGCAAGGCGGATGTTGATGAGAGGGGTGGGGCGATAATCTCCATCTCCGCCGTCACGGGCAAGCCCGTCTACTTCCTTGGCGTGGGGCAGGGCTATGGCGATCTTGAGGAATTCTCCCCCCGGAAGGTTGTGGAAAGGTTAGGGCTTTAATCTGCCGCGCTTCCCATGCTGGTGGAGCGCAAGGTTGAAGACAAGGTGTTTGACCGCCGCACATTGATGCACATTTACAGGCTTATGGGCAGGAAGCTCTTTTACTCAGTGGAGCGCCCCATCTCCGAGGGGAAGGAGGCGAGGGTGTTTGTCGGGAGGAATGGGAAACAGGTCGCCATAAAGGTTTACCGCATAGAGGCGGCGGTCTTTCAAACCATTCAGAACTATGTGCGCGGCGACCCACGCTTCTGGGGTGTGGCGAAGCGGAAATCCCAGCTCATTTACGCGTGGACGCGCAAGGAGTTCTCCAACCTGAAGAGGCTCCGCGAGGCGGGGCTGTCCGTGCCGGAGCCACTTGCCTTTGAGGGGAATGTGCTGGTCATGCAGTACCTCGGCGGAAGGGAGCCGGCGCCCTCAATCCGGGGGGTGGAGCTCCCCGAGCCGGATGCGGTCTTCGAGCGGCTTGTGGATTTCGTGAAGCGCGCATACCACGACGCCCGGCTCGTGCACGCCGACCTGAGCGAGTACAATGTGCTCTACTGGCGGAAGCGGCCGTATGTGATAGATGTGGGGCAGGCCGTTGACACCCACCATCCACGGGCCAGGGAGTTCCTGGAGAGGGATGTGCGCAACCTGTGCCGCTTTTTCTCGAAGCCCCATCCCGAACGAATAATTAAAGATATAATTGGCGGCAGGGGTGGGTAAGGTGGAAGATACCTTCAGCATCTCCGACGGGCGAGAGGGAAACCTGATAGGCGAAAAGGGGAGGGTCAAGCGCAGGATTGAGGAGGCCTGCAATGTGCGGCTGCGCATAAATGATGGTGTGGTGACGGTGCGCGGAGACAGCCTGAATGTGATGAGGGCCGGCAACATTATACGCGCCATTGACTTCGGGTTCCCCGCGGACGACGCCCTCCTCCTCGAGAATCCCAACAACCAGCTGCAGATATTTGATATGCACGATGTCCTCCCCGCGACGCAGGTCAGGCGCGTCATAGCCCGGGTGATAGGCGAGCGCGGCAAGGCAAAGCTCTTCCTCGAGGGCAAGCTCGGGCTGAAGATTGTCGTGCGCGATGGCAGGGTTGGAGCAATAGGCGACCCCCTGCGCATAGAAATACTCCGCGAGGCGCTGGACAGGTTTGCCTCAGGGGCCACCCACACTTCCATCTACAAGCACGTGGAGCGCCGGCTTGCGCTTTTGGAGAACCTTTAAATACCCCTCCTTTTTCTTTTTAGGTGGATATCCAAGAAGAATTCAATAGGAAGTTTAAGGCGGTAGGAGTAGCCGAATTCTTCCGCAAAAACCTCCAAATGCTGGGATATTCAGGTTCTATCCGCAGCTTTACGACTATAATTCACGAATTTGTCACGAACGGGCTCGATGCCTGCGAGGAATACGGCTTCCTGCCAGAGATTCGCGTGGAAATCAAGGACCTCGGGGAGAAGACGAAGGCAAAGGATATGAAGCGGCTTGAGCGGCTTCAGGAGAAGCTCGAGCAGGCGGAGCGCGATGGCAAGGTCTCGCAGGCGGAGCGGCTCCGCAAGGAGATACACGAGCTTGAGCGGAAGCTTGGCGGCGCAGTCGGGCACTATGCCGTTGTGGTCCAGGACAACGGGCCGGGCATACCCCTTGAGTATGTGCCAAAGGTGTTCGGCAGCATGCTCTCCGGCACAAAGTTTCACCGCTACATCCAGAGCCGCGGCCAGCAGGGCATTGGCGCCGTTGGTGCCGTGCTTTTCAGCCAGATGACGACGGGCAAGCCCTCCAAGATTGTCACTTCCACGGGCAATGGCAAGACCAGCGTGGTCTTCCTGAAGGTGGATGTTGACCGCAACAAGGCCCAGATTCTGGATGAGTCCGTCGTGGACAAGGAGTTCCGCGGCACGCGCATTGTTTCCGAGTTCAAGGGGCTGCTCTACCGGCGCGGCGAGCAGAGCCCCTACG
>WAMX01000084.1 GCA_015522095.1 Nanobdellati archaeon
AGCATAAGCGCGCTTGCAATCACGGCTTCCATGCTCCTTATCATGATGCCACCACCCTGAAGCTTGTTTCATACACCCCATACTTTTCGTGCCCCACCGATGAGTCTGACGGGTCTGAGATGGCCAGGGCCTTCAGCGAGTAAACCCCCCACGGCAGGCTCCACCTTATGGTGTGGTAGCGCCCGAGGCTTTTGTTGAAGTAGGAATACCCCCTGGTGGTCGTGTTTTCCTGTATCCCCACCAGCACCACATAGAGCGTTGCATTCTCTGAGGTCTGGAAATTTACCTTCACGGAGGAGTTCATGTATATGTCCGAGGCGTCGGACACTATGGTTATGGAGGGGAGGAGCCACGCCTCCGCGTAGAGTTCCCCCGGGACTCCGAGCTTTCTCTCAAGGTTCTGGTGGCTCATCCCGAAGAAGTATGCCATCCTCGTCCTGTTCACGGACTTCCCGCCAAACGCGATGGAGTCGCTCTGGAAGGGGTTGGCGCTCCACGAGCCCGGCTCGCTGATCAGGAAGAGGGCAAGATTCTGCGCCTGGGCGTTCTTCCCCACGGACACGCCCTCCCAGACGCGGCTGTAGTATGTCCGGGAAAGGTGGAAGAATATGAAGAGCACGGCCAGTGAGAATATCATGGCAGACATTGCAAAATCCGGGGAGGCCTGCCCCCTGCGCATCAGCCGAACCACAGCTCCACCTCCACAGGCACGCCATCCATCTCCCCCGACATCGCCGAGTGCCCCACCACGCCCTCGGGCATCTCCCCGACGCTGTATAATCTGGCGGGATATGAGAGGAAATGCACGACATTCCACGCCTCTCCCCCAACCGTCAGCTTTATGCTTCCTGCCCCCCAGAAATCGCAGCTGTTTATCCTCACAACCGCTATCGCCTCTCCCCCCAGAAGGCTTATGCTGGAGTCATAGCTCACATTGCAGGGCGCCACCACGCTCACCGAGGGGCTTGCGGAGCCGCCCTTCTTTATGACATTGAAGCTGACGAATGTCGGCTCCCCGAGGTAGATTGCCGTGCTGACGGGATACACCTCGTAGTTCGCGCCCTTCTGGGTGCAGCCGTCCCTGCAGGTCTCGACGCACGTGCTCAGCACCGTGTCGCAGAAGTTCGATGCGCAGTCCGAATCGCTCGTGCAGGGAAGCACGGTGTTCGAGGTGCACTTGCTGGGATATGTGATGTTTCCCCTGCCGTTCTCATAGAGGAAGCTGTCACTGTAGCAGGTGTTTGCCGCCCGGTAGTCGGGGTCATACTGCGCGAGCGCGTTTGGGAAGGAGTCCAGCCTGTAGTTCGGGTTCAGCATGGCGCAGTCCCTGCAGCTCCCAACCTCCGAGCCCTCGCATATTAGGTCGCCGCACACTGCTGCCGCGGCGGGAAGAAGGAGCAGCATGATAACGAGCCACCTCACCCCACCCTCACCTCCACGGTTTTCTTTCCCTTCCCTTCCGCGTGCTCGACTCCTATCTTGAGCCTGTATGTCCCCGATTGCTGGGGGAGTATGAATTCGAGCGTGAATTCCCCGAGGGCATCCGTCTTTGTCCTCCTTATCAGGCCGTTGAGCTCCGCCGTCACCTCTGCCCCGCTCAGGGGAGTCCTGTCACTCTTCATCGCCGTCCCCTTCAGCGTGTATATTGAGCCCGGGGCAAACACATCGTAGCTCTCCTCCACGGATATGACGACCTGCTGCGCGGGTATGAAGAGCACGAAGACGAGGGAGCCAAGGGCAAGCATGACGGCGCTGTGCTTTATCCCCGCGATTACCGAGCCCTCACCCACCTGCCCCGCTATGAGGCCCGCAAACACGGCCTGCATGAGTATCATGTGGAGGAACGTCGTGCGGTAAAAGTTGGGGTCGAGGTTCCCCATCGTGAGCCCCATCCCCCCTATGTCCTCGCTTGATGACAGCGCAAACATCGGGAGGAGTATCTTGTTCAGCGCCACGATTATGACGAGGAAGATGATGTATATGGCATACATTATGAGGAGCTGCTGGTTGAACCTGCTCTTGCGCTCCGCTTCCAGCTCCTTCACGAGCCTGGCGCTCTCCGCCACGCTCTCCATGACCTCCGCCACGTCCCCCCCGCTTCTGTATGCCTCGAGTATGATGGCCGTGCTGCGGCGCAGGAAGTCGCTGTCCCTCACGCGCTCGGAAAACTTCTCGAGGACCCTCGGGAGGGGTATGCCCCAGCTTATCTGGGCCGCCATCTTCTTTATCTCGTCCGAGAGCGCCCCGTAATCTATCTTCGAGGCGGTGATTATTGCCTGCGTGAAGGTTATGCCGCTTTTCTGGGACTCTGACAGGTTCCTCAGGAACTCCGGAAACGCGTCCTCCATCGCCTTGACCTTTGTGTACCGGAGATACCTGTATATGAAGTAGGGGAATGCCCCCACAAAGAGCCCGATGGGTACCAGCGGGAGCGCCCTGCCCATGTCAAACCCGGTTCCTATGATGATGGATATGCTTATGGCTGCAGCGAGGAGCACCGAGCCCTTTACCACATCCATCTTCATTTTCATCACGCCGGGCTGAGTCCTGCAATCAGCAGCATGAACATCACGGACATTATGGGTATCCCTATGTATATGAGCAGCTTGACAAGGAGGAGCGGCTGCCCCCCTCCCATAAGCCCGAGTATTGTCCCCATTATTATGAAGAATATGGAGCCCACTATGACGGCCGTGATATAGACCTCCATAAGCACGGAGAGCTGGTCCACGAACTTGTCAAGGAAGCGGCGGTAGTCCGCCATATAGCTCCTTGACTTCTGGAGGAGGTAGTTGTTGAGGTCGCCGCCCGTGAGTATCGTGCTCCTTATTCCCCACAGCAGCTCCCTGAGCTGGGAGCTCGGGGTGCGGTCTGCCGCCTTTTCGAGAGCCGTTGCTATGTCCAGCCCGAGCAGGTCCGTGTCGCGCACAATCCTCGCGGCTTCCTTGCTGACCTCGCCGAACTCCTTGAAGTGGCTGAGCACGCGGAAGAGCTGGACTGGCTCCATACCCGAACTTGAAAGAGTGCTCATGTATATCGTCGCGAAGGGGAGGTTGTTCATTATGTTCTTCTTGAGCTCCGATATCTTCATCCCGGGGTATGCGTACCCCGCAAGGAACGCCACGAGGAAGAGCACGAGCGCAATTATTGTGAAGTATGGGAAGATGAGGAGAAGGTTTGTCCCGAGGAGCATGAGGGCAAGGGATGTCAGGAGCGCGACCGAGAGGGGGATTATTATGGATGCCGAGAGGAGAAGGGCGCTGTATTCCTCACCCGTTATGGGTATGCCTGCCTTCTTCAGCTTCTGCCTCATGACCTCGGGAAGCCCCAGACTACTCGCCAAGGGCCCGAAGTTTTTCAGAGACCATTTTGTCACCCTTCTGGAAACGCTTTCTGACATCATTAATCACCATATTCATCACTTTGTTGGTGTCATAGTAGTAGGACTGCACCCACTTCTCAAACTCAAGGTAGTCCGTGACCCTGTTCATGCTGAGCCACTCGAGGAAGAGCGCCCGCCTCTGGAGCTCCTTGAACACCGTTTCGTAGTCTATCCCCTTGAACTCGGCAATCTTCTTGAGGACCATGCTCTTCCCCGTGAGGTTTATCTCGTCCTTCACGGGGTCCCACTCAAAGAGCTTGTTGGGTATGATTTTCTTCTCCCTGACGTTGACGCCCGCAACCTCATAGACCTTGTTCACCCTGCGCACAAACCGCCCCTCTGCCTTGGTGCGCACGAGGAACACCACGACGTCAAGGTTCTCAAGGAGGGCGGCGCTCAGGTTGATTGGCGGCGTGGTAAGCCTGTCAACGAGCCGCTGGAGGGTGTCCGCGTGGATGGTGGCGAGGGAGGGGTGGCCAGTTGCCATGCCCTGGAACATCGTGCTTGCTTCCTTGCCGCGGACCTCTCCCACTATGACATAGTCGGGGCGCTGCCTCAGGGCCGCCTTCAGCAGGTCAAACATCTCGACCGCCCCGTAGCTTTTCGCCCCGTATCCCGGCCGCGCCACCTGCGGTATCCAGTTTGGCAGGGGAAGCATGAGCTCCGCGGTGTCCTCTATTGAAACGACCTTCAGCTCGGGGCGCATGAAGAGGGCTATGGCGTTCAGGAAGCTTGTTTTTCCCGTGGCAGTCGCGCCCGCCACGAGTATGCTCTTCCCGTACTCAATGCAGAACCACAGGTATGCCAGGGTCGTGGAGTTCGCGGTGCCAAACTCCATAAGCTTTGTGGGTGTGAGCGGCTCCCTCAGGAACTTCCGGATGGTGAAATTGCTTCCCCTGCGGGCTATGTCGCTGCCAAGGGTTGCCTGCAGGCGCGAGCCATCCGGCAGTGAGGCATCCAGCAGGGGCCTCGCCACGGAAATGCTCTTCCCCGCCTTCTGCGCCAGCTTTATCACGAAGCTGTCAAGCTCTTCCTTGCTCGTGAAGTATATGTTCGTCCGCATCTGCCCGTAATCCGGGTTGCGGTGGAAAATGTAAACGGGGATGTTCACGCCGTCGCAGCTGATGTCCTCTATGTTCTTGTCGTGCATGAGCGGCTCAATCTTCTCGAACCCCATAAAGTCGCGGAAGATGTAGTACTCAATCTTCTGGGAGGTTTCCCTGTCAAGTTTCCAGCCAAACAGCCCCACAACTTCCCTTATCTTCTCCCGGAGGTATGCCTCGTGGTTCATGTTCTTTGAGGATAGGTATATTGTGTCAAGCTTGTCCTCTATGCGCTCTTCGAGCCTCCTTATCATCTCCTTTTCCCGCTCGCTCAGCGGCGGCTCTATGACCTCATACACGAGCTCCTTGCTTTTCGGGTCCCAGTGGATGTACGCCCACGCAAACACCTTCTCGCCCGGCTTGGGGTTCTCCGGTATGAGCGCGTAGGTCTCCCGCACCTTCTTCTTCTTTTCCTCCCCCCTCTGGAAGGGGACGTGGTAGAGCTCCTGAACCTTTTCAATTATCTGCGGCCCGCTCATGTCCTTGAAGAGGGGGGCCACAAACCCGAAGGGGACGGTGTAGCGGCTGCCCGCATACCCCTGCCTCACGGGGGCCCCTATCTTGTTCCTGATTATGGGCTCCATTATCTCGTCCATGCGGTTCTCTATGCGCGCTATGACTGCCCCCATGGCCTCATCCATGGCCGACGGGTCCCTGAGCACCTTCTCGGCCGCCTCCCTCACCGCGCCAACCTCCTCGTCAAGGAGCCCGCTGATTTTTGACGTGAGGTATGTCTGGAGCGCGGCTGGATCCACGTCCCTTCCCTGCTCCTGCACCTTCCTGCTTATGGAGTCCACAAGCACATCAAGCAGCTTGGCCTTGAGCCGTTCCATTGCCTCCTCCAGCTCGCCGCCCTGCTGCTGCTTCTGCGCGACCGCCGGCAGCTTCTCCATGAGCCTGCCTTCCAGCTTCTTCATGAGCTTCTCCATAACCTCGTCCGGCACATCCTCGGGGCTGGCGCTTATCTTTTCCTTTTCCCTCTCAAGAAGCGCATTTACCTCCTTCTCGACCATGCTGTTCAGCTCTTCCTCGCTCAGGCTGAGGTCCATCTTCTCCGCCTTTGCCCTGAGCTTTGCCCGCACCTCCTGCTCCAGCCTCTTCCTTATCTTGTTCAGTATGAGCCTCAGCAGGAGGGCGGCCTTTGCCGAGCGCTTCTTCTTTGCGGGTTTCTTCAGCCTAAAAGCCACATAAATACTTAATTCGGAGCATATAAAACCTTTTGACCACTCCCGAATCTTAGACAAACATGCGGTCCGCGAGGTCGTCCTTCTTCTCGAGCTCCTTCATGCGCTTCTCTATCTTTGCCGCTTCCTCCTCAAGGTCTGAAACATCAACCTTAAGCCTGAAGACCTCTGCCAGTTTCTTTATCGCCCTGCTTGCCGCTTCGGCATCGGGCATCCCCGGGCGCGCGCTGGGGAGTATGCAGACCGCCGGAATTCCCATCTTTTCCCCGTATATGAGCGACAGGGCCATCGGCCCGAAGACATTTATCTCCTTCTCAAACTCCTCGAGCCCGAACTTCTCCGCCACCTTCCTGCCCTTTGTGTTCGCTATGCCATAGACGCCCTTCCTGTCCGTTGCCAGCCCGCCAAGAATCACGAGCTGCTTCGGCTTGTTCCTTTTGAGCTTCTGGAAGAGCCCGCTCAGGAACTCGTGGAGCGCGTCCTGCTCCATTATCACATTGGTCTTTATGAAGGCAAGCGAACCCCGCTGGTATATTTCGACGGGCATCTCCAGCCCTTCCTTCCCCGCAAACACGAGGGCGGGCATGCTGTCTTCATACAGCCACCCAACCTTCTTTGCCCTGAGCTTCTTGAGCATATAATCCACTGCAATGAAACCCACCATTCCAATCCCGTGGAAGCCCATGACAACTGTCTTCCCCTTGAGCTTCTCAAACATCCAAGCCCCATGGCTGGCGGTTTAAATTAATGCTCCCATGGCCGGAGCCCCAGCGTGAACCTTGCGACCTCTGGGTTGCCGTGCCTGGAGAACCACCCTTCCTTGTCCTCCACGAGATTTACCTGTTCCCCGAGCGGCGCGACCTTCTCGACCGCATAGAGCCTCCCCTCCCTCTCAAAGACTTTCCCGTGGGCGGCGCGGAACCTCTTTGCGTGCTCCTCCAGCTTCACGGGCGGCCCCTCCACTTCCATCTCGCTGACCTGCTCGACCCTGACAACCACCCACACCTTCTCCCCAACAACGACCACCCAGTCCTTTATCCTGTGCCCCTTCAGGGAGCGGGCGAGTTTCCTTGCCCGCCTCTTTGCCCACCCCCATACCGCATCCTCCGGGAGCTCCGGCCTCTCAAGCTCCACTACTTCCACCGCGCTCATATCCGCCCGTCCGGGCGCCTTCGGAAAAAAGAACTCCTCTCCCGGCGCTTTCAGGTACTCACCCGCCGCCTCCCTCAGCAGCTCGAATTTCTCCCTGCTCAGGGAAGCGAGCACATTCCTCTTTTCATCCACGGGGTCGCTTTCGCGCACCGGCCACTTCCAGCCGCGCACCTCCCTCAGGAGCTTTATGAAGCTCCCTCTCCCTGCCACGAGGACCTCCATGGCATACGCGCTCAGCCCCTCAACCTTCAGGTCCGCCCCGTACATCCCTATCCCCTTGCAGAACTGCTTGAACACCCTTATCTGGTCCTTTACGGCCTCCGGAAGCCCTGATACCCATTCAACATGCCACCTGCTCCTGTCCGCTGCGGAGCGGACCTCCTTCGAGTCGTAGGCGGGCACGAGCTCAACCCTCACACCCCTGTACTCCACGCTCACATAGGGGTGCTGGGAATACTCCACCTCGGGCTTCCCGAGCTCCGAGGCTATTTTCTCGAGCAGGGGGAGCTTTTCCTCCAGGTCATCGCCCTCCCTGAAGAGCAGGAAGAAATCAAGGTCTCTGAGGGGCTTGATGAAGGTCCCCTTTGCAACGCTCCCCCCGAGGATGACCCTGCCGTGATGCCTCTTTATGACCTCCATCACCTCATCTGCC
>WAMX01000085.1 GCA_015522095.1 Nanobdellati archaeon
GGGCATACCTATTCACCGAGAAGCTTGAGGGTCCCGGGGGGCTTCCCTATGGCAGCGAGGGCAGGGTGCTTGCAATGTTCTCGGGGGGAATGGATTCCCCCGTGGCGGCGTGGATGGTTGCGCGGAGGGGGGCGGCAGTGGACGCCCTGTTTTTGAACCCGCTTGGCGAGGGGCTTGAGTCAAGGGTGGCGGGCGTGTTTGAGCCACTGAAGGAATGGATGCCCGGTGCGAGGCTCTTTGTCGTGGATATAGGGGAAGAGGTTGCGCAGATAAGGGAACAGGTTGAGGAGGGGTTCAGGCAGGTCGTTTACAAGCGCTTCATGTACAGGGTTGCGGGGGAAGTCGCGCGCAGGCTGGGCTGCGAGGCAGTTGTAACGGGCGAGTCCCTGGGACAGGTCTCATCCCAGACATTGAGGAGCATTTCCATACTTGAGGAGCTTGGAATTCCCGTTCTCCGGCCGCTTATAGGCATGGACAAGGAGGAGATAATCGCAAGGGCGAAGGAGCTGGGTACTTACGGGCTCAGCGCCGGCATAAGCGAGTTCTGCTCCATTGAAAGGCACAGCAACGCCAATCCCGCGCTGGAAGATGTGCTCCGCGAGGAGGGGAAGCTTGAGTTTGACTTCAGGGAAATCTCAGGCCGGCTGAGGGAAGCCCGCCAGCTCGACGTGAAGGACCTCAGGCCTCCTGCAAAGGGGAGGTTTGTGGTTGTGCGGCTCTGGGAGGGCATGCCGGAGCTTGAGCCCGGGAAGAAATATGTGTTCGTGTGCCAGGCGGGAAATTCCGCCTACGAGCGGGCCGTTGAAGCCCGCAGGAAGGGCGTCGAGGCGTATGCGCTCAGCAGGAAGGAGGCCATCAAAAGGGGGTTGTTGAAATGAAGGTGGAGTTTGAAGGTAAGGTGCGCGAAGTCAGGGGCGGCAGGAAGCTCATCGAGATAATGAAAGAGCTTGGGGTCAGCCCCGAGGAGTATATCTGCGTGCTGAATGGGGAAGTTGTCACGGAGTTCGAGGTTGCCCGCGAGGGTGACACTCTGAAGCTCGTGCGGGTGTGGAGCGGTGGTTGAGTGCAGCTGCGGCCGCAGGGCGGCGGTGGTCTGGGACCGGCCACTCTGCAGGGAGCACCTCCGCGAGAAGCTTTTTGCGCACGTGAAGGCGAATCTCGACCGCCTGCTGGGAAATGAGCGGATTGCGGTGGCGGCAAGCGGCGGAAAGGACTCAACGGCCCTTCTTGAGATTGCGCACGAGTGGGCTTCCGGACGGGGCGTGGAGCTTGTGGCGCTTCTGGTTGATGAGGGGATTGAGGGCTACCGCGACAGGACCCGGAAATTTCTCGAGGAATTCTGTGCCCGGAGGGGCATACCCCTTGAGGTCGTGAGTTTCAGGGACGAGCTTGGAGAGGCGCTCGATGGCATCCTCTCCCGGGAGCGGAGGGAGCGCGCGTGCACGATATGCGGGACCTTCCGCCGGTACCTGCTTAACCGCCGTGCCCGGGAGCTGGGCGCGGGAAAGCTCCTGATGGCCCACAATCTCGATGACGAGGCGCAGACCTTCTTCATGAACCTGTTTTCCGGAAACTTCCTGCAGCTCACGACGAAGGGCGAGCTCGGCGGGATTGTGGATGACGAGAAGTTTGTCAGGAGGGTAAAGCCCCTTCTGGATGTTCCCGAGAAGGTGCTTGCCGTGTATGCTGCTCTTTTCCACCCCGACCTGCCCGCGGACGAGTGCCCGTACCTCCGCGAGAGCTCCCGCTTCAGGGTGAGGGAGCTTGTGAACGAGCTTGAGCTCCGGAAGCCCGGCTCAAAGAGAAGCGCGCTCAGGGCATATCTCTCCATCCTGCCATCCCTGAAGTCCTCCGCCCTGAAGGCAAAGGGCAGGCTCAAAAAGTGCAGGGAGTGCGGCGAGCCCACGAGCCGCGGCCTCTGCAAGGCGTGCGAGCTCCGGCATCAGTTGAAGACCCGCTCCTGAATCTTCCTGCATATCTCACAGACCTTCTCGTCGTCAAGGTGCTCCCCTTCCTTCAGCGGGGAGAGTATCTCTTTGATGAGGCCAATCTCGTCCTCCGTCAGCTCAACCCGCCCCCTCTTTCCCTTGAGGTACTGCGTCACGGCGGCGGGGGTTATCCCGAGGACTTCCGCGACCCTGTTCTGCTTCATTCCCCTCCCCACGAGAGCCCTGACAAGCTCCCGCCTGACGGCAGGAAGGATTCTCTTTGCGGATAATTCACACCTGAGCACATCTTTCCCCGCAGTGGACATTTATATCGTTAAGCGTTAACGGGGTTAATCTTTTAATCCTTCACTCCACCTCTTATCATGCTCCGCCTTGAAAACCTCAGAGCCCACGCAGACGGAAAGCCCATCCTTCAGGGCGTGAGCCTTTCGGTTGGCAGGCACGAGCTCGTTGCCATTGTCGGCCCCAATGGCTCTGGCAAGAGCACCCTCGCAAGGGCAATAATGGGCGATCCCTCCCTCCGGGTGGAGGGCAAAATAAAGTTCGAGGGCAGGGATATAGGGAAGCTGCCGCCGGAGGAGCGCTCCCGGCTCGGGCTTTTCCTCTCATTCCAGAACCCGCCGGAGCTGGAGACCATCGGAGCCAGGTACTTCTTCTCCATGCTCTTCGATGGGTGGGAGGACGCTGCTGGCGAGCTTGGCATCCGGAAGGGGCTTTTTGACAAGGACCTCTTTGTGGGGTTCTCAGGTGGCGAGAAAAAGAAGATTGAACTGCTTCAGGCCGTGCTGAAACGGCCGAAGCTTGCCATATTTGATGAGATTGACTCCGGCCTGGATGTGGAGTCCCTCCATATGGCCGCAGGGGTGATAAAACGCCTCCTCAAGGAGGGCTCTGTGCTTGCCATAACCCACCACGCCCGCCTCTTCAGGGACTTCAAGCCTGACAGGGTCTTTGTCATGCTGGACGGCAGGCTCGTCGATGAGGGCGGGCCGGAGCTCCTTGACGAGGTCGCGAAGAACGGTTTCAAAAGGTGGCGCAGGTGAATCTTGACTTTGTTGAAGGGCGGGAGGACAGGTACTGGTTTCGCTCGAAGAAGAGGAGCGAGCTCCAGATAAGGGGCCCCCTCACGAGGGAGAAGGTGGAGAAACTCTCGGGGCTCAAGAACGACCCGCCGTGGATGCGCAGGCTCCGGCTACGTGCCTTTGATTTCTTTGCGAAGGCCCCCATGCCGGGATTTGGACCGGAGCTTGACATAGACTTTGCCGATATGGTATACTACTCCCGGCCGGGTGGCAAGGCGCGCAGGTGGGAGGATGTGCCGGAGGACATAA
>WAMX01000086.1 GCA_015522095.1 Nanobdellati archaeon
AATGGATTCAATATCGAAAGGAGAGTGGGTGATTATAGGTGAAGGATGCGCTGACTCCCCTTGCGAAGGCGTTTTTTGGCGAATATGGCATAGCCCGCCATCACATTGACTCTTTCAACGTTTTCCTTGAAAAGGGCATGCAGCGCGTTGTGAGGGAAGTCGGCGCAATGGAGCCGCTCATAATCCCTCCTGGCTTTGATTCCTACCGCATTCTCTTCGGGAAGCTCAGGATCCTGCACCCCGTGGTCCGCGAGGCAGATGGCTCTTCCAGCCTCCTCTACCCCATGGAGGCACGCATACGCAACCTGACATACTCCGCCCCCCTCCAGCTTGAGGTCATCCCCGAGAGGGATGGCTCTCCGGGCGAGGCCGTGTGGGCGGACATAGGCGAGATACCCATAATGCTCCACAGCGACAAGTGCCTCCTTCACGGGCTCAGCAGGGAGGAGCTCGTTGAGGTCGGGGAAGACCCCTACGACCCCGGCGGTTACTTCATAATCAGCGGCACCGAGCGCGTCCTGATGAGCATTGAGGATTTGCTGCCAAACCTGCCCCTCTTTGAGCGCAGGAGCAGCGGCGACATTGTGGCGCGCCTCTTCAGCGAGGTGCCGGGATTCCGCATCCCCCACCTCTTTGAGCGCAAGAGCGATGGCGTGATATACGTGTCCTGGGCGAGGGTGCCCCGCATCCCTCTGGCGGTCGTGCTGAAAGCCCTCGGTGCGAAGACCGACCAGGAGATAGTGGAGAGGATATCCGCGGAAGCGCGGTTTGTTGAGGACATAATGGTCAATATTGAAGTGCTTGAGGACATTGAAACGCAGGATGATGCACTCGAGTACATAGGAAAGAAGCTCAAGATAGGACAGGGCAGGGAGTATCGCATAGAGCGCTCCGCCTACCTTATGGACAACTACCTCTTCCCCCACGTGGGGCTGGGGCCGAAGTTCCGCCCGGAGAAGGCCCAGCTGCTCGGCTACATCGCCGAGCGCCTCATGAAGTTCAGCAAGGGAGAGGTTGTGGAGGATGACAAGGACTACTACGGGAACAAGCGCATAAAGCTTGCGGGCGAGCTTATGGAGCAGCTCTTCCGTGCGGCCTTCAAGACCCTCGCCAACGATATGCGCTACAGCTTTGAGCGCGTGGTCAAGCGCGGCCGCGAGCCGAGCCCCGCCACCATCATCCGCAGCCAGCTGCTCACGAGCCGCATCGAGAGCGCTATGGCAACCGGCTACTGGATTGGCGGCC
This sequence comes from Nanobdellati archaeon, assembly GCA_015522095.1. Taxonomy (GTDB): domain Archaea; phylum SpSt-1190; class SpSt-1190; order SpSt-1190; family SpSt-1190; genus WAMX01. The sequence continues at coordinate 1,246 of WAMX01000086.1, forward strand.
GCTCCGGTGTGGCGCAGCACCTGCAGCGCCTGAACTTCTTTGACACGCTCAGCCACCTGCGCAGGGTTATGAGCCCCCTCACGACGGGGCAGCCCCACTTCGAGGCGCGCGAGCTGCACCCGACCCAGTGGGGCAAGCTCTGCGTTGCAGAGACGCCCGAGGGCTCGAGCATAGGCCTGCGCAAGAACTTTGCACTGTTCGCAAAACTCAGCTACGAAACTCCTGAGGAGGATGTGGTCGAGAACCTTAAGAAAATAGCGGAGGAGATTAAGATTGATAAATATAATGCTTAACGGGAAGCTGTTTGCCAGGGTCGACAAGCGCAAGGCGCTCCGGCTCGTGAAGAAGCTGCGCACCCTGAGGCGCAGCGGCAAGCTCCATCCCGAGATAACTATAGCCTACATAGAGGCGCGTGAGGAGGTGCGAATCGACACCAAGGGCGGGCGCGTTCTCCGGCCGCTTATTGTCGTCAGGAACGGCAAGCCAGCCCTCACAAAGGAGGACATCCAGAAGCTCGAGAAGGGCAAGCTCACCTGGGGTGATCTCCTTTCCCAGGGTAAGATTGAATTCCTCGACACGGAAGAGGAAGAGGATGCGCTCATTGCAATTGATGAGAAGGACCTCACGCCCGAACACACCCATCTTGAGCTGCACCCCATCTCGCTGCTCGGTGTGCCCGGCGCCCTCATCCCCTACGCGAACTACTCCCGCGGGGACCGCGTGAATTACGGCACAAGCAAGGGTGTGAAGCAGGCCGTGGGCGTTTACCTCCTCAACTATCCCATCCGCTTCGACACTTTCACAAACATCCTCCACTACCCCCAGCTCCCCATTGTCAAGACAAAATTCCACGACATCTTCGGGTTCGAGCACCACCCGGCGGGCCAGAATTTTGTTGTGGCAGTGATGACCTGGGAGGGCTACAATATGGAGGACGCGGTGGTGATGAACCTCTCCAGCCTCCAGAGGGGGCTTGCGCGCTCAACATACTTCCGCCCGTATTCCGTGGTCGAGAACCGCTATCCCGGCGGTCAGGAGGACCGCATAGAGGTGCCTGACAAGGATGTGATGGGATACAGCGATGAGGCGGACTATGCGAACCTCGATGAGGACGGGATTGTCCACCCGGAGAGCTGGGCGCCCGGCGATTCTGTGCTGGTCGGCAAGGGTTCCCCTCCCCGCTTCCTCGGGGCGACAAACGTCTTCCGCATGGGTGTTGAGGCGAAGAGGGACACGAGCGAGCGCGTCCGCCACGACGAGCAGGGATGGGTGGACGCTGTGCTCGTCACGGAAAACATTGACGGCAGGAAGCTCGTGAACGTGCGCGTCCGTGAGGACCGCGTGGCAGAGATTGGGGACAAGTTCTCGTCGCGCCACGGGCAGAAGGGTGTCATAGGAATGCTTGTCCCGCAGGAGGATATGCCTTTCACCGAAAGTGGCATTGTCCCGGACATCATTCTCAACCCCGATGGCATCCCCAGCCGTATGACCTTCAATCAGCTCATAGAGGTGCTTGCCGGAAAGGCGGGCGCGGTCTCGGGCCAGTTCCTCGACGGGACGCCCTTCGAGGGAGATCCTGTGAAGGAGGCGAAGAAGATTCTGGAGGCTGCCGGCTTCAAGCCAAGCGGCAAGGAGCTCATGTATGACGGGCGCACCGGGCGCGCCTATGAGGTGGAGATTTTCACGGGCGTCATATACTACCACAAGGTCCGCCACATGGTGGCCAACAAGGTCCATGCCCGTGCCCGCGGTCCCGTGCAGATGCTCACGCGCCAGCCAACGGAGGGGCGCAGCAAGCTCGGCGGCCTCAGGATGGGCGAAATGGAGAAGGACGCGCTGGTTTCGCACGGCTCTTCCCTGCTCCTGCACGAGCGCTTCAGCTCTGACAAGACCAAGGTGCCCGTGTGCACGGGGTGCGGCGCCATCGCCATTTACGATTACATAAAGGACAGGGCCTACTGCCGCATCTGCAGCGGGGAGGATGTTGAGTGGATAGAGGTGAGCTACGCGTTCCACATACTCCTGCAGGAGATAATGGCCCTGGGAATCTACCCGAAGATAATGCTCAGGGATAAGGGGTGAATGCAGTGGAAATAATAAGGAAGGAAATAGGGGGAATCAAGTTCAACCTGATGGGGCCGGACCTCATCCGGAGGCTCAGCGCCATGGAGGTCACGGTGCCCGAGCTCTATGACCAGGACGGTTTCCCCGTTGAGGGCGGGCTGATGGACCCCCGCCTCGGCGTCATAGACCCGGGGATGAGGTGCCGCACCTGCGGTGGAAAGGTTGGTGTCTGCCCCGGTCACTTTGGTCATGTTGAGCTTGCAAAGCCCGTCATCCACGTCCGCTTTGGCAAGGAAATCTACGAGTGGCTGAGCATGGCGTGCCACCACTGCGGCAGGATAAAGATACGCAACGATGACAAGGAGCGCTTCCTGAAACTTTTCCGGATTGTCGGTGAGGAGGGCACCTCAAGGGATATGGAGCGGCTGCTCAAGCGCATTTCCGAGCTCGCCCGCTCGGAGAAGGAGTGCCCCCACTGCCACGCCCCGCAGCCCAAAATAACCTGGGAAAAACCCACAACCTATTTTGCCAACGAGGAGAAGCTCACACCCACGGATGTCCGTGAGGTCCTTGAGAAGATACCTGATGATGATCTCCCTCTCATGGGGATGGACCCCGAGGCTGCGCGCCCCGAGTGGGCCGTGCTCACAGTCCTCCTTGTTTCACCTATGACTTCCCGCCCGAGCATCACCCTTGAGACGGGGGAGCGTTCGGAGGACGATCTCACGCACAAGCTTGTGGACATAATGCGCATCAACACCCGGCTCAAGGAAAACATGGCAAGCGGCGCCCCTGCCGTCATCATTGAGGACTTCTGGGAGCTGCTCCAGTACCATGTCACCACGCTCATAGACAATGAGGTGGCGGGCGTTCCGCCGGCGCGCCACAGGGCGGGCCGTGTGCTCAAGGGCATAGTCCAGCGCATAAAGACCAAGGAAGGGAGGTTCAGGCGCAACCTTGCAGGCAAGCGCGTGAATTTCTCGGCTCGCACGGTCATCAGTCCGGACAGCCGCATTGGCGTTGATGAAGTGGGCGTCCCCTACGAGATTGCAAAAATACTCACCGTGCCCGTCTATGCCACGGATTCCAACATTGACTGGCTCCGCGAGCTTGTGAGGAACGGGCCGGAGGAACTGGAGGGCGCGAACTATGTCATTGACGATGAGGGAAACAGACTCAGAATCACGGACTTCAACAGGGAGAACCTCGCAGAGCAGCTCCAGCTCGGCTGGGTTGTGGAGCGGCACCTCATGGATGGTGACATCGTGCTGCTCAACCGTCAGCCCACCCTCCACAGGCTCAGCATAATGGGCCACAAGGCCCGCCTGCTTCCCGGGCGCACCTTCCGCATAAACCCATCGGTCTGCGCACCCTACAACGCAGACTTTGACGGGGACGAGATGAACCTTCACGTCCCGCAGGGCGAGGAGGCCCGGGCGGAGGCGAAGTTCCTCCTTGGCGTTCCGTACAACCTCCGCAGCCCCCGGTTTGGAGG
>WAMX01000087.1 GCA_015522095.1 Nanobdellati archaeon
GAGCTTCACTGACTCGGCAGCGATGATGGCCTCAAGTTTGGGGGAACCTGCACGCTTAACGAGGAGAACTGCGAGGGCAGGACCTGTGATGTGGTCTGCAGCGGGAGCGTGAACGGCGGAGACGTGGCTGAAACAGTAGGCAAGGCACACTTCACGACCGCCTCCTTCTCCATTGACGATCTTGATTATGTCGACATCATCGGAAGGCGCATGGACAGGGAGGGGACCTCGCTCATCCCCCGCAAGGACTTCCTCGAATGCACCGGCGATTTTGACGCGGCTTCAGCAGCCCCCTGCTCCACATATCTTGAGGGCGTGACTATTGACGGCACCTGCTACGATGGCTACAAGATTGCCCCCGGGGACTCCGTCACCATCACCCATAGCACTCCCTCCGGGGAGAGAACCTATGAATACCAGTGCGTGCAGAGCGGAGGGAGCTACAAATTCTTCCAGAAGCCCCACCTCACTGCCGAGCTCAGCCGCGATTTATCCACCACAGGGATGATTGGCGGAGATGCCGGCAAGCTCACGTATGTCCCCTCATTCTCGAGCGGGGAAGTGTCTTACTCATTCACATACATCCCAAACGATGATATGCTCCCGGCCGGTATTGACTGGAGCGATTACACAATCTCCTGCTCTCTGAAATATGGAGGGGGCTCGCTGTCCGCTTCCAGCGAGGATCTCACGTGCCCAATGGGGCGCTGTGACACGTACACCGAAGCGCTTGACTTTGGAAGTGTTCCTGTCAGCGGGTTTAATGGCGATAACAGGATTACAATGGAGTGTGATGTCTCCGGGCCAGCAAGTAATCAGGACAGCACCCTCACGCCGTGGAGGTACACGTTCAACTTCGATATTGATGACGGCGGCGTCACCTGTGACAGCAACGATGACTGCTTCTCAGGGATATGTGCCAGGGCAGGGGGCGCAAGCACGGGGTACTGCGCTCCCGTGGACACCGTTTCGGAGAGGGAGTCAGAGTGGTCCGAGCCCGAAACCTATCAGGGCGGGCGCCCATCTGGCTATGATTTCTACAACGCGATCTGCTCCGCCCTCGGAGGCACATTCGTGAAGGACATAGACCTGTCCAGGGGGTACTACGTCCAGAACGCCCTTGGCAGGGTGGTCTACTGGCTCCCTTCCAACAGCGATTACACCGCGAGAATCTCCTGTTCAACCGGGGGCGACAGGCTGGAGTGCTCCCTTGACGAGGGAAGATATGTGGAGGTGGACAATCCGACGGACAACACAGAAATAAGCGTGATACGGCTGAGCGGCAGGGGCGCCACCTTTGAATGGCAGCTCTCCCGGAACATTCTGAGCGGTGCCGTGGAGATATCGCCCATCCTTCCACAGGGCTACTCGGCGTGTGGCGATGGCCTCGACGTCTGCGATGGGGAGGGAAGGATGCTCGTAAACTTCGAGAATGTTTCCGTGGAAGGCGGGCTCAAGGTGTTCATAGCGGACGCGCTCAATGGTCTCTGCCTCGGAAACAGTGACCGTGAGGTGGCATCCTGCGATGACAGGAATGTGGGGGCCGCTTTCGGAGGGGTTGACGATTTTGTCGAGCTCATAAACATAACGAGGTATGCCTGGCCCGGTGAGGGGGGCAGCAACTACACCTTCTTCATTGACGGCTCGGGCCGCTACTCCCTTGTCCACTGCTACGAAAATGACGGTTCGTGGGGATGCAGGCTGTACCGCTCCCCGTCAGGGGACGGAACTTCCGATGTCGCCCTCGGCGGGACGCCCCTTTACCGCTCTTCGGACTGGTCGAGCTTCACATACGCCTCTGACACCTCCATCAACTTCGAGAGCTCGGAATCCATACCCGCGTCCCTTGTCATCTTCACCGACGGCGAGGGCAATCTCCGGAAATACTACAACTTCATTTTCCCCGTGGGGTATTCAGATGTTGTCAGCAAGCAGGTCGAGATAGAGTGCGGGGTGGCGTGCTCCGTGAAGCGCGTCTTCCCGCGCGACACCATCCGCGAGCAGGTTGAAACCTCTGCCAGCAATTATGTCCTCAAGGGGCTCACGGGCGATGTGTGGGAGTGCGGGGTGGATGCCGGCAAATATGTATGGAAGCCCCGCCTTGCATACTCCCTCAACTCAGTTTCCATCACTTCAACGGCAGCGCCGCCCTACGACTCCCTCAAGGTCAGCCTCGTGCTCAATGAGCCGGACAGCTTCCCCGAGACGGACGGAGTCAGCTATGATGTGGAGGGCGTCAGCTGTGACTTCTTCTCGACGGCCCTCCGCCCTGTCACGGGCGAGGGACCCGGCAGCGGGACCCTCTCCTTCGAGAACGAGGACATATCCCGCTCGGGCGTGGTCAGGTGGTGCAAGGAAAACTCAGTGGGGCTTTCCTGCCTCCTCAGCGGGGGGTGCGACCTCTCACTGAAGGTTGTGGACTCTGAAACGTCCGCGGATGTCGCCCTTCCGGACTCGGTCAGTTTCACCATACCCTACATCGACTACAGCCCCAGCGAGTACCTCCAGATACCCTGCTACAACTCCTCCCAGTGCCTCGGCAGCTGCAGCATCGATTACTACTACGATGATGGCGCGTATTACTTCTCCTACTTCGGGGATGGCACGGGGGACGGCCTGTTCCGCCAGTATATGGGCCACTGTGTGGGCGTCCAGCAGTCCTCCCTGTCAAGGAAATGCTATGCTGGCGACTATTCCGGCGACATCCTCGTCTGGGATGGGACTGACTTCACCTACCCGGAGGACCCCCTGCCGAGCAGGCTCCTCTGCGACGGCAAGGATGCCGAGAGCGAGGGGTGTACCCGCTCGTGCGAGTACACCTGCGCGTGGGATGTGAACTACTCAAAAATATACTTTGGAAACGCCCCCAGGGACCTTGATGAGAACTTTGACTATGCAGCTTACTCTGGCTGTGACAACATAATCTCAGGGGAAAGCTATTCGAACTGCCGCGACTGCTGCGAGGCCCCCGAGCTCGGGAAGGTGGCCATCGGGCTGCCCGGGTGCACGGTGAGCGACTATGCAGCGCGCCTCAAGAGCGACGAGCTTCCCGACTACTGCGGAATAAAGAAGCTCAGCGCGTATGGTGACGAATTCGCCCTTAACCGGACCTGCTTCTCCTCCTGCGGCAGCTCGGATGCGTGTGAGGGAGAACGGGCCGGGGGCGAGGAGTGCACGGAGTGGTGCGAGCCGAGGAGCGAGCTCTCTCCGGGAATAATAATCCGTGGTCCCCAGTCGGGCGAGATGGAGCCCTGCAACGCTTACCCCGTCTGCATTGATCTTCCCTTTGACCCGCACTGCGACGGGGGCGAGTGCCTCGTTAACTTTGCCCCGAACTCCTACCCGCTGGTTGCGGGCTCTGAAGTTTACGGGAACGGTCTTGGCACCGGTTTCAAGCCCCTGCCCTTCACTTCCAGGGATGTCACCTATGTTGAGGAAGACGGGGTGTGGAGCGTGTGCACCTCAAGGGGCAGGCAGCTCTACCTCGTGCCTTCCAAGAACATCAGCCTCGAGACGGGCGGGAACAACGTGCTCAGGATAGCCTCGTTTGACCTGTATTCTGAAGGGCTGCCCTCTGTGCCTTCCGAGAGGTACAGGTGGAACGTGGGCACAACTTACAGCCTTCCCGACTGGCAGGATTCCGGCGAATGCAGCGTAGGAAAGTTCTGCCACGGCTACAACGACTGCCAGGATGTGCCGCCTTCCGAGGGCGACACGACGAACGATGCGCCCTTCTGCGAGAATGTCAGGTGCATTGACCCGGACGCGGTTGGCGTGTTCTTCGGGACGGTTTTCAACGACAGCCGCACCTCCTTCGACAGGGCGGAGACCTGGAATATGTGCCAGCTTGGCGACTGCACCTTTGACCTTGAGGGGTGCAGCGCAAGTTTTATCGGGCTCAACCTCACATACCTGCAGGAAGGGGGCAGCCTCTCAGGGGTGGACACCGTAACATTCGGCATAGGTGCCGAGGATTTCAGGTACCGGCTCGACTCCACGGGGAAGAACACCTACCTTGTCGATGCCGCGAATCTGGGGCCATTTGTGTTCCCGGCGGCAGATTCCCTGAGCGGCGTGAAGTACATCATAGTCACCGTCAATGACACCCTTGCCAGGGAGTTCACAAGCATCGTGGGGGTCAGGGTGCCTCAGGGCAGCTGCAGCTCGCTCAATGCCGATGGTGTGGAGGGATGGTTCTCCCCGGCAGAGGACCGCGTGGTTGACACGGACGTGGAACCATCCGCCTGCAGGGTCCTCTCCGACTGCGCGACCGGAGAGCTCCCCAACCCGTCTGCAAGGAATGGCAGGGGCGAGGTTTCATGGTGCTTCGATGTGCCCGCGTCCCTGCGCATTGACCTTAACGATTACGGCTCGTCGAGCGACTACGTCTACTCTGGGCTCTGCATAAACACCTGCGGCTCAAACGCGGACGGGGACGGATATGCCTGCGATTTCAGCTACGGGGAGGACCCGACAAACTGCCAGGATTGCTGCACGGAGTTCAACACCGGCTATGAGCAGAGCCAGGACGATGGCTCAATCGTCCAGGGGGTTACCTGCTATTCCCAGTGCGGGGCGCCTTCCCTGTGCGACGGAATTGAGGTAGGGGAGTTCACGCCCGACGGGACCCTCCTGTGCGGCATAAAGGGAGGCGTCTGTGACACTGTCTCCGAGGCCACGGAGATAGATGGCATCTCATTCCTTCCTGAGGGCGAGTTCACAGGGGAATGCACGCAGACCGGCGCGGATTATGTCTGCGATGTGGAGTTCAATGAGAGTGAGGAATATGGAGTGGTGTTCAGGCTTGATGGCGGAATGTGGAACCAGCTTGCTGGCCTGCCGCCCGCCTTCAACTATCTCCGCAATGTCACAATCACCTACCCCGACGGCGTGAGCAAGACCTTCCCCGAGGGCGGGGATGGCGGATACTCCTACCGCGTTTCCTTCCCGCCATCCTTCAAGGCTTCATACGGGGAGCAGACCTTCGTGTATGAGGTGCGGCAGAACAACCGCCTTCCCGTGAAGGTGACAATCCGCGCCAGGATTGTCCACAGGGGGAGCACTTCCATCTCCAATGACCTGCAGGGAGGATGCGTGTACCGCCGCGGCACGGGCAGCAGCTGTGAGGAGAACGGGGCGGCGCTTGGAGTGCTGTTCGGCTCCCCGGGAGTTTCCCTCGAGCAGGGGCCGGAAACGCTGAACCTTGTGTGCTCGTACGGAAGGAAGCAGGAGTCCATTGTGCTGGAGACGTCCGAGGGGTGCGGATACTACTGTGCCAGCGGCAGGCTTCCGCTCGATGTGTCGGGAATGGAGCCCGGGAAGTACTCCGTGACCTGCAGGGTTGAGGATGATTTCTTCGAGTCAGCCACCGGCAGCGCAACCTTCAAGGTATTTGGCAAAATCTCTTCCGTGAAGGCGTCCCTGCCGCAGGAGATTTCCCCCGGGAATGCATACAGCCTATTCATCTCGTCCGTGCTGGACGAGTTTGGCAATGCGATTCCCCTCTACACGCACTCGTGGGAGCTCGAGCAGGACGACCTCACCGTCCAGTTCGGCGCCACGGGCTCGGTTTCCATACCCTACAGCGTTGAGGAAGGCAATGCGGACTTCCTGCTGACAGTCTCAAAGCCATTCTATGATGCTTCCACCCTCAGGTTCTCCGTGTTCGTGAAGATTCCGCAGCAGATTTCCGTCACCGCATCGCCCGGAGTTCTCTACGTGCCCCTGAAGAAGGCATTCCCCGGGCAATTCGCGTCAGTAAGGCTTGCAATGTCCAACTCTGGGCCCGCCCTGAATGTGACGGTGGTTCCCATTGCTCCCGAGGGCGTCGATGTGAACATCACGGAAGACGAGCTCTACATCGGCGGGTTCAGTTCCGTGTCCCTCCCCGTCTTCATAACCGTCCCCGACTCGAGCTCCGACCGCGAATACTCCGTGACCTTCAAGGTGTATGCCTCCGGGAAGCTCCAGGACACATCCACCCTCCGCATAGTGCAGACAAGCAGACCCTTCTACGACTACCTGCTCACCGCCAAGGACACGGGGCTTTCGGAGCTGCAGCTGTTCCTTGTCGGGGATGAGGTTGAGGGCGAGCTGTCCCTGAGGAATGCGGGCAACCAGAAGGACTCCTACCTCATTTCCTCCTCCGACTCCTCACTTTCCGTCCGCCCGGACTCCGCATCCCTCGAGGGCGGAGCCGAGCAGATAATAAGGGTCGTGACCTCGAAGGAAGGGGACTTCAGGGTGTGCGCAACCTCCGTGAGGCTCCTTGACCGCGCACAGGACAAGTGCGTGGATATATCCGTCACGAAGAAGGACCCCACGCCTTCCATCTCCATCCTCAACAGCAACCTGACGGTCGGGCGCGACGGGACTGCCGCCCTTTCCGTGAACCTGACCGCGGGCGAGGTGTCGGGCGACTATGTCGTTGAGTTTGAGGCATCCGGGCTCTCGATACCCCCCATCACGCAGTCAATGAAGGAGTCGAGCAGCCTCCTGCTGACGGCCTCCTTCCCTGCCTCAAAGAAGGGGACATACACGGTGACCGCGCGCGCCTACCTCAAGGACTTCCCGGACAGGTATTCCACCTCATCCCGGCAGATATTCATCAATGTGCCTCCCTCTGCGGCGGTCAGCGCACTCCTCAGGAATATTGAGCGGAATGACGAATACCTCAAGGGCGAGCTGCTTGATGATTACCAGCTTGCCGTGTCGCTTGTCCAGCAGGGCGACTATGAGGCCGCCCAGGAAAAGCTGGAGAGTGTGCTCAGCAAGATAAACCGCGCCAAGAACATAGAGCAGGCAAAGGTAATTGCCCGTGGCGCTTCCCTGAAGCGTTCCTACACTCTCGCCGCCCTTGGGGGAATCCTCATAGTGGGTGGAATCTTCCTCTACCTTAAACCATTTTAAGCTCCGCTTTTCTCCCTGAGGTGATAGGCGGGCTCGGTGCGCGGCTGAGAAATGCCATGCGCTCGTTTGTTTCAAAGGGAAAGGTGGATGAGGCGGCTCTCTCCGAGCTTGTGCGGGAGCTCCAGCGTGTCCTCATAGCGAGCGATGTCAATGTGCGGCTTGTTGCGGAACTATCAAGGCAGATAAAGGAGAGGGCACTCAACGAGAAGCCCCTTCCCGGGCTCACGCTGAGGGAACACGTCCTCAGGGTGATATACGACGAGCTTGTCAGGCTTGTTGGCGAGGGAAAGGAGCTCGGCCAGCTCTCTGCCTGCTTCGTCCTCCTCGGGCTTTTTGGTTCGGGGAAGACGACAACTGCCGCGAAGCTCGGCTACTGGCTCAAGAAAAGGGGGGTCACGCCAACACTTGTCAGCCTTGACAGGGACAGGCCCGCGGCTTTTGAACAGCTCCGGCAGCTCGGGGAGTCCCTCGGGCTGAAGGTCTCCCGTGAGATTTCCCCGCGCCCGTGCATAATTGATACTGCCGGCAGGGACGCCCTCAGCGAGGATATGCTGCGCGAGGCCAGGGAGCTCGTGAAGAAGGTGCAGCCCGAGGAGGTCTTTCTCGTGCTCCCTGCGGAGATGGGGCACGAGGCTGGGAAGCAGGCGGAGGCCCTGAAGGAACTCATAACGGGCGTCATAATCACGCGGATGGATGGCTCCGCGAAGGGCGGCGGGGCGCTTTCGGCGTGCGCTGCCGCAGGCGTTCCCATCGTCTTCATAGGAACAGGGGAGAGGATTGATGAGCTTGAGCTGTTCGATCCAAAGAGGTATGTTTCCCGCCTCCTCGGCTGGGGGGACATACAGGGCCTCCTTGAGAAGGCGGAGGAGATAAAGGGGGAGGTTGGCGAGCTCAGCATGGCCGACCTTGAGAACCTCAATATGCTCACCTTTTACAGGCAGATGGAGGCGCTCACGAAGCTGGGGCCCTTCGAGAAGATACTGCAGATGGTGGGGCTCACGGACCTTGACAGGGGAACTGTCGAGGAGATGAAGACCAAGCTGAAGAAATACAGGGTAATAATCAACAGCATGACGAGGAAGGAGCAGCTCGACCCCGGGA
>WAMX01000088.1 GCA_015522095.1 Nanobdellati archaeon
TCATTACCGTCCGCTTTTCGAGGAAGGGCGTGTGGCAGGTGAGCGTGAAGGTTTCCCACACAGGCGGCACGCTGATGGCCTCGAAGGAGTCCGAAACATTTGAGAAGGCACTCTCAGCGGCGCTCAATGCGGTTCTCCGCCAGGCCAGGAAGTGAAAAGTTTATTAGTAATCCCTGCACTATTCGAGTATGCTGAAGAAGATACTCAACTGGCTGCTTGGCAGGGAAGAGGAACATTCCGAGCTGCTCAATGAATTGAAGCAGGCGGAAGAACAGGAAGTTGAGAAGGAGTTCCTCGAGCTTGTGGAACAGAAGCCCGCTGCCCCTAAGAAGCGGGCGAAGAAACCCGCGGCAAAGAAGCGGGCCAGGAAGCCCGCAAAGGCTGCAAAGACCACCAAGAAGGACGAGGTGCTTAAGCTTCTCAGCCGCCGCAAGAAGCCCGCGAAGCTCGAGGACATAGCGGAGAAGGTGGGCGTCACCACACAGACCGCGCGCCGCTACCTGTATTATCTCAAGAAGGAGGGCAAGGTTGACAAAAAGGGTGATGGATGGGTGAAGAAGTGATGCAGACCCGTGATATTGCCTTCCTGGTCCTCGGTTCTTTTTCTTTCCTTCTTGGCTCCATACTCTCGTCCAACTTCAATTTCGCAGACTCAAGCGCGCTCGACGCCTTCCTGACCTTTTCAGTCTCATTCTTCCTCGTGTTTATGGCGAGCATACTCTGGGTGGCCGCAACCATTAACATAATCAAGGAGCTTTAGGAGAGAATCTCAAGCCGGCGGACCTCGGCTGCCGCCACCGGGAAAACCTTGTTCGCGTGCTCCCTCACGCTGTCCTGAACCTTCCTTTCCAGCAGGTCTGCAACAAGCTCTTCCGTGGTCCTGCCCTTCGCCTCTTCTGCAAACAGCTCGTCCATCTTCTCGCGTATTGCGGTTATCTGGCTCCTGTAGCACGGCCGCGCCGTGACCGTCACCGCCTTTATCCTCACCTTTCCGTTTGCCGTCTCGTAGTCCTTTATCAGCTCTATCTTCTTCCTCCTCCGCCTGACGATGCTGCGGAGGAAGCTCCTCAGTATCTCGTACTGCGCGAGCTTTGTCTTTGCAGTCTTCCCCGCAACCTGGGTTATCTCGAAAATGAGCTTCACATTGTGGAGCCTCTTGCCCTTCGCAACCTCCGCGGCTGAGACCTCAAGCCTCCTCCCTGGCAGGAGCGATGGGTCCGATGCGGGCGTTTCCCCAACCACGACCTCCCCGAACTCCTTGGGAGCGTGGATTTCATACCATACCTTGGCCTTCCACCTGTCCTTGCTGGTGACCCTCCTTGCCATCACTTACCACCGCTTACAATGACCCTTGCCCTGCTGGGGCTGTATTTCCAGTCCTGCGGAAGCCTGCCCTCGCGCTTGTAATACTTCATAAGCCTGAGTATCTTCATCTCAATCTGCTGCAGGCCGCGCTTGCTGTGCAGGTCCTTCGGGTTTTCCTGAAGGTGCTCCCTGAGCTCAACGGACCGCCTGAGCAGGCTGAAGAGATCATGGGGGATTTCAAACCGGACTCCATTCTCCTCGAGTATCTTCTCTATCTTTTTCCCTGTGGCAAGCCTGACGGAAGGGATGCCGTAGGAGTCCCGGAGAATCAGCCCGATTTTCGCGGGGCTGTTCCCCTCCTTCGAGAGCTTCAGCACGAGCTGGACAATCTCTTCGGGACCATACCTCACCCACGAGGGGGAGCCTGTCCGGAAGGGCTTCGTGCTTCCGCTCTTTCCCTTCTTGTGGGCGTATATCCTTGCCACTTAAACGCTCTTTCTGACTTTTTATAAATCTTTTTGCTTTTTCGGGCGCCTTTTGGTGATTGTGCCGCACTTTTCGCATTCCTGCTTCCCTCTGTGCCTCTTCCTGCAGGCCGGGCAGTACCACTCCCACCTGAACGCCTTCCTTATTCTCCTCTCAACGGACTCCCACTCTATTCCCAGCTTCTCCGCGACATTCTGGACGGCAAAATCGTCACTCACGAGCCTCCCGCCGACCTGGAGCGCCAGCGCAAGAATCTCAATGTCCGCGGGGCTCAGCACATCAACGTCTCCTGTCTCGGCTGCCGCCTTCCTCACCCTGTCAATGAACTCCCTCCTCGGCTCAATTATCTCGAGGTTTGGAGGCACTTCAACTTCTCCCGCCACCCTGGGAGAGCTGACCCCTTCAAAATCCCCGTCCATAAGCGCGCGGGCATCAAGGACCCTCATGGAGATGGAAACGCTCTTAATTTATCTCTTTAACCCCTTACGTGCTTGCGCTTGTTGGGCTCGGGCTGGAAGAGGGCGACCTCACCCTTAAGGGCAGGGAGCTCATTGAGGGCGCCGATGAAGTGTATGTGGAGGGCTACACGAGCTTTCCCTACAGGGTGGAGGCCAGACGCCTCAGCCGGGAGCAGGTGGAAAGCAGCTTCCTTGTGGAGCGGGCAAAGGCCGCAAGGGTCGTGCTCCTCGTTGCGGGCGACCCGCTTTTTGCGACGACCCACCTCTCCCTCGTTGCGGAGGCTCGCAGGGCGGGCGTTCCCGTCGAGATTGCCCACGCACCCTCCGTGATAAACGCCCTTGCCCGCACCGGGCTCAGCACCTACAAGTTTGGACGCACCGTAACCCTCTCGAAGAATTTTCCCAGCGACAGGGAGCGCATCTCCCTCAACCTCAAGTGCAACCTCCATACCCTCTGCCTCATTGACCCGGGGAAGCCCATTCTCGATGCCCTCTCCCTGCTGAAGGAGATGGGCTTCTCGGGAAACTGGCTGGTCGCCGAGCGGCTTGGCACCTCCTCAGAGCGCATCCACTACGGGCCTTCAGAGAAGCTGCTCCAGCTCGAATATGGTCCGCCTCCCCACGCCGTGATAATCCCCGCGGAGCTCAGCTTCTTTGAGGAAGAGTTCATCAAGAGCACGGCTGAACTGCATACGTGAAATTATATCCGTCAATGTCCGTCCAGCATATCCTGTAGTCGCCGCTGCAGGTGCACTCTCCCCTGCCCTCATCATATGCGGCCTTCATCCTGCCGTAGAGCCTCCTGACATCATCGAGGAGCGGGGATTCGTAGCAAAACCTTCCCCTGTGCACCCCCCACGGCAGCTTTACCGTCTTTACCATGCACACGACCGTCCCATTCCTTGATATGCTGACATCCCAGTATCCTGCATACTTCTTGAACTCGCCGGCCGCTATGCGCCCCGCGTCACCTTCCAGCCCCGGCTCCTCCGTGACCTCACACCCTTCCTTCTTCCACACGGCAACTTCCCTCCCGAATGGCGCGGTCCCGCACGTCTTCGGCCCGCCCGTTTCAACATACCCCCTGAGTATCTCGCGGAGGGCTTCCTCCTCCTCAAAGTAGGTCATCATATTCTCCCCCTGATACAGCACGGGCAGCATCTCTGCCGTGCTCCCCGTCAGCTGCTCGGAACTCCTGAGCGTGGACTTTGAGGAGATGTACATGAACAGCATCAGTCCGAGGACCGCCCCTATTGCAAGCGGAGCAACGACCTGCGCAATGCCCTTACTCATAATAAAACACCAGCAATCCTCCCGGCGGCACGGCAAGGTATGCCGCCTTCCTTGATCCCGTGTCCATGTTGACCTCCACTATGCTGTCCCCCGTCGCGTTCAGAAGCTGGAACTTCCCTTCAAATTTCTCGAGCTCTCCCTTTATGCTGATCCCTTCCACATTCTCCCTGCCCTCCATAACGGCCCTCGAGAGGTAGTGGATAAATGGCTTCCCCCTGACGGAGTGCTCCGACACCACATGCAGGTAGGGATACGCGGGGTCCACCGACTCGGAGTACATCGCCTCAATCTCCAGCTTCATTTTGAAGGAGGTCTGCATGAGGAGCAGGAAGACCGCGGAAAACCCCACGACTGCGAGGGTGGTTGGACCCGGAACGAACGACTTTAAACCCACCATATCATCAACCTCCAAATGCCTTCAGCACCTCCGGATCAACCCCTTCCACCCGCTGGCGGAACTCGTAGTAAGCTTCCCCAATCAGCTCATCTTCCCTGGGGGTGAGCGCAACCTCAAGTATGTAGTATTTCCCCCCGGATATGACGGGAAGCCCGTAGAACCCGTACCATATTGAGCCATACTTTTCCCTCGTCCCGTAGAGCTTCTTCAGCTCATCATACGACAGGCTGTCTGGCTCAACAAGAAACGCCCTCGCGGAATATCCTGCAAGCCCGTCCACTTCCCTCCCTTCCCCGACAGCCACGATGGACCTGAGAATGTCCATCATCTCATCTTCCGTGTAAACCTCTCCCGCACCGTAATGCCCAATCCTTTCCTTCCCGGACAGGTAGCTGGCGGTGAACATTGCCATGTGGACGTGCCTCCAGTCGTCAATTTTCTCCTTCATCTGGAAGTTCAGCATATTTATCGAGATGAGCGAAATCACGAACACGAGTATCAGCGTGAACACAATATTCCCTATCAGACCCTTCACCCTGTCACCTCCCCCTTCTGCTTGCCATTGTTGGTGAACAAAATCGCATCCGCGCCCCCCTCGCTTTCGAACACCTCCGCCACACTTCCCTTCCACGCGCCCTCCAGCCCGAATATCCCGGGGTACACGGATACTGCCACCGGCCCCAGGACAGACTCAGCGGAGAGGTCTGCATACATAAGCCCTCCATCAAACGTGGCGACGGCAAAGGGCTTCTGGTCCCACTGGAGATATATCTCCGAGGGAACGTGCATTCCCGTGAGGGTCATTGATGAAGCCATCATGTCCGCCCTCATTGAGGCGGACGCGAGCAGGGTGTTTGTGAGGGCTGAATTGAAGAACCCCGAAGCGATGGCAAGTATCATCCCGAAGGCGAGCGCCGCTGGGATTATCTGCCACGTGACCATCACATTCTCCTGTATGCCCACAGAACCCTCCCCCTTCCAGATATTTAGGCGTTCCCTTAAAGCTTCTGGAGGGTCGCAGTGAGCGTGCTCTCGTCAAGCTCTGCCCTTATGACGGCTGCCTCCCCTCCATCATGGTAAAACTGGTGGGAGAGCCTGAATCTCGTGCCCTTGCAGCTCCTCAGCCTGGCCCCCAGATAATCCATAAACGCACATATCACACCCTCACTGCCCTCGCACGCCTCCACCGCCGCATTTATATCCTCCTGATCGAGGTTCTCGTTGAGGGGCGCGGGGCAGTTTGAGGCGAATACTTCAATCCCCTCCGGGACTGAAGTGGTTTTCCCGAGCGGTATCGCCTTCACAATCTGCTCGGAAACCGCTACAAGCTCCAGGGTCTTCCCGTTCAGGGTCCCTATTATGCTGACGGCCGCCGAGCGGAAGTATGCACCCATCAAAAGAAACGCAATGAGGTATGCCATCATTGAGAAGGCGCCCTTCATCTTGCCAGGCCCCTGCTTTCCGCTATCGAGTTCGCAAGCTCGTGGCAGTCGTCAGGGTCATACCATCTCTTCACTTCAAGCTGGTCGATCTCCGCCTTCTGGTAGAGTATTATAGCGCAGTCGCACGGTGAAAGCCTCTCGCCCACATCAAACTCTTCCTGCGTGAAGTACTTCACGGCGAGTGACGGGTGCGCAGCCGCGACCGTTGCCCTCGCAAGCTCGTTCTCATTCACGGCTCCCCTCACGAAGCCGGAATCGTACCACGACTCGCAGAAATTCAGCAGGGAAAGCTCTGCCTGGCCGCTTCCGACCTCACTGAGCCAGTCGTCAAAGGTCCTCTGGGCGGAGGTTTTCCTGAGGAGCTGGTACATTGTTATCCCCACAACGAGCGCAAGAAGAAGCGTGACAACAATCCATATCGGGCTGCCTGCATCCCCCTTCATAATATCACCTTAAACAATTCTCACCCCGGTTGATATAAATGCTTTCCTTACCTCAGGATCAAGGCTCTCCCTGCCCACGAGCACGCTTATTCCGTCGTATATGCCGGCACAGAAGCTGACGCACGCCTCCGCGCACCCCTTTTCCCTCATCCTTATCTCAATCTCCCTCTCTGCGCCGGTATCCCCTGCCCTCTGCGCTTCCTCATACTCAAGGATGTCTTCAGTGCAGGCCGCGCACTCCATGGTCCGCGGGCATCCTGCCTCCCCGCAGAGCCCCTGGAACATGTCAATATTCTCATTTATCGACTCGGATATCCTGTAAACCTTCAGTATTGCGGTGGGGCCCCCGCCCGCAAGGCTCTCGTAGTATTTGTTTGCCATGGCTGTGTTGCCTTCCTCTATCCTTGACTCTGTTGGGGAGGATATGCGCAGCCAGCCCTGGCACTTCGAGTACAGGCTGTAGAGCACGGAGGGCTTCAGCGGGGATTCCTTGAGGGCGTCCTGCACCCGCTCAAGGTCCTTCTCCGAGAGGGGCTTCGCAAGGGCAATCATCGCCCTCCTGTGCGGCTCGGCGGAGGACAGGTCAACCAGCGTCTCCCAGGTTTCCCTCACCCTGTCATCCGGGCTGACGGAAATTATCAGGTTTGCCGCGGGCGAGTATGTCTGATATACCAGCCCCCCCGAGCCGAGCAGGGATATCCTGCCGCTTGAGAAGAGGAATTTTGGGATCACTACTGAAA
>WAMX01000089.1 GCA_015522095.1 Nanobdellati archaeon
CTCTACCTGAAGGACTGGGAGAAGGGCATAAACCTGTCCCAGAAAAAGCGGGCGAGGGAGTTCCTCGACCACCTGAAAGGGCAGGACTGCACGGTGGAGAGGGCGGACGGGCGCGATTTCGGGAGGGTGGAGTTTTCGCCCGCTGTTCCCCACGGCCCCGAAGGGAGCAGGCTCGGGTTTGTGGTCATGGCGCACCTGCCGCGCGAGAAACTCATCCACGCAAGCGACGTTCAGGGCCCCCAGGTCGAGGCAACGGCAGAGTGGATAATTGAGCGCGAGCCGGACACGCTGGTGCTCAGCGGATTTCCCACGCTTTTCATCGGCTGGAAGGCGTCTGTGAGGGATTTTGAGCGCTCAAAGGAGCTCCTCCGCAGGATAATCCCCCACGTGAAGACAATTGTGCTGGACCACCACCTTGTGAGGGACCTCAACTACCGCAGGCGGATGGAGGATATCGCGGAGTTTGCGGAAGAGCACGGCACGGAGCTCGTCACTGCCGCAGGGTATATGGGGCTGCCGGAGAACAGGCTCGAAGCTAATAGGAAGAGGCTCTGGAGCCCCCGGACTTGAAGCGCCTGTATGCAAACCCGGAAATCGCTGACCTGGCGTCCCCCCTGGTGGGGAAGCCGACCCTCACGACCCTGAAGCCGTCATCCTGGCGTATCTTGAAGTAGATGTGTTCACCATCGCAGATTGCCTTCCTTGTCCCGCCGGGCGTCTCAAACTCAATCGTCTCATAGCCTCGGTATGCACCGCGCATCACATCCTTCACAACAGGGTCATCGCTGCCCTTCGAATAAACCTTCAGGGCAGAGTCCGTCACATCTTCAAAATTCCTCACGGAGAGATTTGCGTCCGTGGTGAACCTGTATATTCCATCGGCCTTGCCCTGCATCTCGAGGAGAAAGCTGTGCTTCCTGTATTCCCCGGCACTTCTGAAAATGTCCTCAAAATCACCCGTGGCACAGAGCGCCCTCCCCCCATCAACAGCAACCATGTGATAAACGAGCCCGTTGTCTGAAGAGGAGCCAACTGACAGTTCCTCCGCATATTCGGCTGTCCCCACAGGAACGGGTATTTCCATTGTAAGATGGGGCGCTAATGGTTTATAAGACTTCTGATTTATTAGTAACTACAAAGTGAAAAAATCAGGGGGCAACCCTGCCGTAAGGGAGCCCCGTCGAGCGCAGGGTCTGCTCGTCAGTCCTGCCGTTGTAATTGGTGAGCCTCACCCTGCCCCTGTCCGAGAGGACGCCATTCAGGTCATAGACAAGGCCGACCACCAGCGCGTCCCTGGCCCAGTCCTGCTGGAGGAGCCAGCTGACCTCCTCATCCACATTCTTCTCAACAAAGTATGCATTTGCCTTCAGCCTGTCCCCGGGAGCGCCATCCCTGTACCTGCGCACGACCTCACCTATCTGCCTGAGGTCCTCGGGAAGGTGATCAGGATCGTCCATGGCGGCATAAACCGCCCCGCAGCCCGTGTGACCTATCACCGCAAGCACGGGCGTCTTGAGGTGATCCACCCCGTACCAGACAGAGCCGGCGTTTATGCGGGCCACATTCCCCGCATTCTGTATGACGAACAGATAGTTGAAGGGCTCTTCGGCAAAGGAGCGCTCGTTCACGCGGGAGTCGGCACAGAAGACCGCCGTGACCTTTGGAGATTGCCCTGACTGGACGGCTTCAAGCCCGTCACTGTGGGCGCCTGCAAAGGCCTCATTGTCCTTGAAGAGTTTTGAGAGCACATTTTTCGCATCCATATAATCCCCAAACCCCTCAGGTTTATAACTCTCGACCATTTTAAGCGCTGGAGAAAAAAGTATAAATAATTACCGGTTCAAGGAAAGGTGGGTCAAGTTGGAACCCACATATATGAAAAAGGAAGCGGAAAAGGTTTTGTATGGACTTGAAGAGGGAGTGCCCGTGAGGGTCCCTCTGGACGAATACAACCAGGCCATTGAGGTCGGGTGGCTGAAGAGATACCTCGAGGAGAGGGGCGTGTACCTCCTTCCCCGGAGGCTGCTTGACGCGGAGGTTGAGCTTCCTCCTGAGAAGCCAGCTGACGCGGCATTTGTGGCAACGGACGGCAGGAAGGGCACCTACGTCACCCTGTGCAGGGAGGACTAAAAGCCTCCTGCCCTCACTTTTTTTACCATATTCCCCACGCCGGGATCCGCCCCGTGCATGAGCGCCTCGTGGTAGGCGAGCCAGGTTGGCAGAACCATCTGGGACTGGACGCTGAGGAGCCCGCTGGAGAAGGGCTCAAGGCGGTAGGAGGGGGCATACTCGCTCCAGACGGCGTGGATTTTCTCGGCGGTGCGGCGGAAGGGCTCTCCCCGTGGGGGCATGAAAATCAGCAGGGGGAGCTTCTCCTCATTCTCCCCCTCAAGGGTCTCAATCGCGCTGTGGAGGAACTCCTCGCTCTCAAGCGCGAATGCATCCTCCTTCACGCCCTCCATTGTCATTATGAGTGCGAGCTTGCGGGCGAGCCCGTATCGGGGGCCATCCCCAAACACGTAGCGGGTCCCCCTGAGCCGGGAGGCGAGCTTCCTTGCGTCCCGCTCGACCTGCGGCGACCGGCTGAGCTCGTCCACCCTCCTTGCCTCCTCAACCAGCTCGCCATAGAGGTCCCTGCCCGCCAGCTCGGCAAGGAGGTTCCAGAGCAGGCTCAGCGTGGAGTGAAAGGTCATTGTGCTCGGCATGGCGCGCTCCGGATACAGCTCCGTGAGGGTATTAAGCACCGTGCCTCCGTGCCTCTCCACGAACCAGAGGCCCTTCCTCTCGCGCAGGTTGGTTATCACGATTGCCTGAGCGCCCCGCTTCAGGGCAAGCCTCGCGGCGTCCACGGTGTCCTTCGTCCTCCCCGACTGGGAGAGGAAGATGGCAAGCGTGCCCTCATCCATATAGGGGGGGTTGTCGGCAAGGTCACGCGAGTGAATCACCTGAAGCGGCTCGCGGCCGTACTTCCTCCAGAGGTACTGCGCCACCAGCCCTATGAGGTACTTGTCGCCCGCGCCGTTTATGATTATCCTGTCAAACTCAGCAGGTGCCGCCACTTCGATGACCCTCTCCCTGCTGGACTCAAGGGTCTTGAGGGCGGACCTGCCCTGGAGAAGGATTTGCTCGCGCATATTGGTGGAGTCCATGGGAGAACAGGACCCGGAAAAATATATCACTTTGGGCTGTGACCGCCAAACTGCTCCCTCAGTGCGGAGAGCACCTTGCCCACGAAATCCCGGGGGCGGGAGCTCTTCCGGTACGCCACGGAATCCTCGATTACCGGAACATTCAGCCCGCGGGAACGGGCGGTTTCCACGGTCCACTCGGCCTCGCCCGTGTGCCCGACCCTGCCCGAGACCCCGCGGAGCCCCTCACCGTGGAGGGAAAATGCCCTCTGAAGCCACCCCATCAGGCGCGATTCAATGACGCTGCCGCGGTTGTAGACGCGCGCGGCTTCCCTGAGGTCGTGGTCAAACTCGCGCAGCACATTGAAGCCCTCCGCAATCGCCTGCATCATCCCGTACTC